>JBMZDT010000313.1:0-3479 GCA_049614505.1 Leucothrix sp. | reverse complement strand
TGGGATGCAGACACCTTATCTTCATCGCTTGATGGGGATTTTAAAGTTGGCACCACGGGCAAAATAAAGCCCAAAGGTGAGCCTGAAACACCCATCACGTTAGTGGAAGTCACTCCAAATAAATCCTTCACTGTCGAGTGCAAATTGCCACTCTGTAAAATGCAATTCATACATGAAATGGCTGATCAGGGTGATAACGTGGCGGTAAAAAATAGGGTGCTTTTTACAGGATTACTGTCACCTGTTTTTGGCTTTTTAATCGGTTCAAAGATTAAAAAGAGTCTGTCTTCATCTTTGCAAGGTTTGAAAAGCTATATTGAAGCTTGAAAAACGTTGCTGACGTCGAATGCTTGTTAATTGTACGGCTGGATGCAAAAAGGGGTTGATTTAGGTATAGGGTGATTAAAAGTTAATCCATCAGCACCTTGCCTGACTTGGCTTAGCCTTTTACTATGAAAGTTAAGCTTCTGTTAATGTTGTACTCCCCCCGGTACGACTTAATAGTCACCATGATCTATGCCAAATACAGACTTTAGTGGCTGTTTGGTCAGGGTCATCAACGAGTGTCAGCAGGTATCTGGTTTGGAATTAATTTCGCTGCTTATCGGTGTTGCGGGTTTTTTGTTTGGACTGTTCATGTATGTTAAGAACAGGTCATCGCAAGAAATGACGGTTATTTACGCCAATCAATTATTAGAAGCTAAGAGCGGTCAAGGTGTTGAAATGCTTTATTTGGGTGAGCCAGTGACTCACCTCATCCGATATGATATGACCGTTTTTAACAGTGGTAGCAAAGGCATTCGGCTGGGGGATTTCAAGTCTGGTTTGACGTTAGGTTTTGATAATCTTGGCATCGTGTCGCAAACCGCTGGCTTTAGTAGCGAGGGTGTAAAGCCTGAGTACACAACAGATTCAGACGCTATTGGCATCGATTTCGAATTTATGAAGCCCAATGATCATATGACGTTTGAGGTATTGGCCGGTGGGCTAAGTGGTGACCTTCCGCCGCCAATTTGCGACTCACGGTTAAGTAATGACAAATCGGTGAAAATCCACCAGCAGGCATTTGATGAGGAAACGCGTAATAGTAAATACGATGGTTTGGTTAAACACTTAGGTGTCGCGTTGGTAGCGCTTTGTGCTGGTGTTGTGTTATTCGGTATTGCTTTCTTTAGCAAGTACCAAGCCTACTTTGCGGGTAAAGAATTGGCGTTTCGTGAGCAGCTAGCAGTGTTACTGAGTGTGGATTCACTGCCATGGTTTTTGCTGTTCATCGTGTCGATGATTTTGTTGTTGTTTGCTTATGAGTCTGCAAAGGTGATTGCGCCCAAATTTCGTCGCTATAAATTTGAACAACTCATTCAAAATAGGGAATAATAACGACTCGTCCATATGAGTGTTTGAAATGTTTACTCAGCAAAATCTACATGGCAGTCTCGCTGAATTAGGTGTGCATTCGCCAGGCGATATCTTCTCGCAGTTGAGTGCAGTCTATACAGAGAACACCCGTTATTACCATACGGATAAGCATGTTTCAGAATGCTTAAAACAGTTCTTAAGTGTCAGGGAGCACGTGCGGTATCCTGCAGAAGTTGAGGTGGCGTTTTGGTTCCATGACGCTATTTACGACACGACAAAGTCCGATAATGAGGAGCAAAGCGCAGAATGGGCAAAGCGCTATCTCACTGAAAATAAAGTGGATGTTTCAAGCATAACGCGCATTGTTGAGATGATTATTGCAACCAAAACGCATCAATCACAGTCAGCAGATTCAGCGGTGATGGTGGATATTGATTTGGGGATTTTAGGGGCAACCACTGATGCCTTCGAGGCATATGATGCTGCCATTCGTAAGGAATTTCACTGGGTTCCTACTGCCCAATATTGCATGGCGAGGTCGCAAGTGTTGTCATCATTTTTAAAGCGTGAGGCGATTTATCAAACCGATATAATGCGTGACCTTTATGAAGCGCAAGCGAGAGAAAATCTCACACAAAAAATCAACGCATTAGCGATTAAATAAACAAGCAACTATTATCAGTTTACAACAGTGATTTAAGGCAATTGCTGAATCTATGATCATTTCTCAATTGCCTGAGTTGACAGAATCAACTTGTGAGGTGAGCCAATGATAAGTCTTAGAACTGCTAAGCAACCACAAACCCCATCGAAAAACAGTGTGCTAAATCAGCAAAATGACCAGCCAAGCAATCTTGGAAATGGGCACCTTGAAACACTCATTCCCTACCTGTTTCGACCCACTAAAACGCAGCGGTATGAGCGTGAAAGAATTAATACGCCAGACAATGATTTTCTAGATCTAGACTGGGTTAAAAATAGTCATCAGCATTTGGTGATTGTTTCGCACGGCCTAGAGTCCAGCTCGCAGGCTAAGTATGTACAAGGAATTGCGGATCATTTGAGGCAACATCAGTTCGATATTCTGGCATGGAATTATCGTGGCTGCTCAGGAGAGTTAAACCGCACGATCAAATATTATCACTCTGGAGCCAGTTATGATTTAGCGACAGTGGTTGAGCATGTACTGAAAACAACACGCTATGAAGCGATCTACCTTGTAGGCTTTAGTTTAGGTGGCAACTTGACACTGAAATATGCGGGTGAAGAGTCGCATCAACTGGATAAAAAAATCAAAGCAGCCTGTGCCTTTTCAACACCTTGCTATCTAAAAACAGCGAGTTACGAGTTAGCCAGTGGATTTAACAAAATTTATACCCAAAATTTTGTAAGCACGCTGAGACAGAAGGTTTATGATAAAGAGGCCATGCTTCAAGCACAGGGCTTTGACACATCAGCGGTTAAAGCCCTCAAAGACCTGCCTTCTTTTGATGATTTTTTCACAGCACCGCTGCATGGGTTTAAGGATGCGAATGATTATTATGAGCAGTGCAGTTCTAAGTATTTCCTTAAAGATATCAAGGTGCCGACATTAATTGTTAATGCCGCCAATGACCCGTTTCTTTCAAAAGAATGCTATCCCTATGAAGAGGTGGGAAATAATCCCTTTATTGACCTTGAAGTCCCTGAGCATGGTGGCCATGTGGGCTTTTATCAGCATGCAAAAGGCAATGTGATGTGGTCAGAGGATCGAATTTTGGGCTTTTTGCAGGGCCATCAACACCTATAGATGCAAAGGCTGCTTAGCTTGTCATAGGGCAAAGCGATTATAGCAAGTAGACTGGGTCTGAATCTTCCAAGGTGACATTGGTTTTGTCACCTGAAAACATGCTGTTCGAGGGTTATTGCTAGGGCTGACTACTTCGGCGAGCCCAAACACTCCGCCGTGATAGTTGCCGATATCAACCCTCGATCACCTTCCATCCCCGGAATATCCAATCGCTCAATACTAACTTCAGTTTGCAGATTAGTCGCATCCATTGCCTTAGCCTTTTTAATCGCCATTTCCTCAGCAATTTCTTTGGCTTTTTCAATCGCCTGGGTGGGTGAGGTAAGCTGGA
>JBMZDT010000312.1:0-3482 GCA_049614505.1 Leucothrix sp. | reverse complement strand
GGCAACTTCTGGCTTTGCCGTAGCGACGACTTGAGTCGCTTTCGGGGCAGCAGTTTTGCTGGTTGGTGCAGTAGTTGCCGCAGTTTTTACGGCTTTAGTGGATGTGGCAGGTGCTGAGGTTGCTTGCGGTGCCGCTTCGGCCGTTGTCGCCAATGCAGGCTGCTCTATGGCGTCATCAGCGCTCATAATATAAAAACCTATTCCCCATGTAGTCAGTATGCCCACGACAACCCAGATGGAAAGCGGGATGGCCCGATCTTTCTCCGTGGGTTCGTTATTTTCTCTTTGATGCGCGTCAGACATGTTGTTCTCCTTGAAGTTTATTCGTGTGAAAGTGTTAATAGGTAAGCAACAAGCGCTTCTGCATCCTTTGATGCAAGCAAGGCTTTGCCTTGAGGAATTAAGCCGGGCGGCGTTCCAATCACTCGCTTATCGCTGGGTGTATCTGTTTTATCAACCACATCGAACAGAAAACGATGGGGCGGCATAATGCTTCCGGGCACTAATGCATCCGGCTGGTACAAATGAATGAAGTGCCAGATATCCGATGGCAAACGCGAGGCGACATTGTGCAGGTCTGGCCCTGTGCGCATCGTGCCTAGCAAATGTGGCCTATCAAACACGTAGTCGCCAGGCGCTGAAGGACGTTTCCCCCAACCCCGTTCGACATCCGGGTAACCTTTACCGCGTACCTGTTGGGTATGGCAGTAAACGCAGCCTAATGACACGTAAAGGTCACGGCCGTGTTGCTCTTGAGGTGTGTAATCCCTTACGCCCGGTGACGCGGTAGCCTGCCAATCCTGCAAATGACTTCCGGCGACGATGAGCAATAAGGCAAATAACAAGACGCCCAGAGCCCCGCCCATTACGGCTAGTATTCTTTGCATGACTTAACTCCCTATCGGTAAAGGTGTGGGGGCGGTTTCACGAGGCGCGCTAAACACTAATTGATACAGGTTGATTGCCATCAGGCCGTGCCCTACCGTCAGTGACCAACCCGCGATACTCCGCAGAACTAGCCAAGGCTCTAACAATAAAACAGATGCCATAAAGGGTTGATCCACGTCATTCATGGCGTAACCTTGCAGCACGCCGCCAATGGAGAGTGCGACGACGTAAAGCACAATACCGCCACTGGCCAACCAGAAGTGCAGGCGAATCCACTGAGGATGTGGCCACTCAACACAAGCAATGCGTGGGCCGATGAAATAAATAGCACCAAACATGATGAAGCTGAAAAAGGCATACATGCCAAAATGCGCATGGCCGACGGTGTACTGAGTGAAATGCACCACTTTGTTCATAGCTGGCAGGGCTTCGAGCGTGCCTTGCACGGACGACAACATGTAACAGACAACACCAAATACAACAAAGCGTAAACTGTTAGAGTGCCAGCATCGCTTCCATTGACCTTTTAAGGTGCCTTGCATATTAGTAGCAAAAGCGATGACGGGTACCAGCATCATCACGCTGCTGACAATTGAAACGATTTGTACCCAATATGCCACTGGACTACCGATTAAGTGATGCACACCGACCTGTGCGTAAAACAAGGCTAATCCCCAGAATCCAATCAGGGACAGGCGATAAGAGTTGATGGCGACCCCTAATATTTTAGGGATGAGGTAGTAAGCGGTTGCCAAAGCAAGTGGTGTAATCCACAAACCCAATACATTGTGGCCAAACCACCAGTTCATTACTGCTTCGCTCGTCCCTTGGAATAGGCCGGGGATATTCGCGAGTAAAAACAGCACCGGAAACCACACAAGCGCGGCAGATATGTACCACAAGGAAACATAGAGATGCTCAACCTGCTTTTCGAGCAGCGTTTTGATGAGCGGAACGGCCATCATGAATCCAGCGACGACAAACAACATATCTACTGACCAGTGTAGCTCTAAGAATTCCTTGCCTTCGGTGTAGCCAAACAATAAAGCGCCTGAACCCATTCCCAGTGCGCAGTTCCAGAGCCAAGTGGCAGCGGTAATCCACTGAGCGCCTCGCAATGGCGTGCCCAGCAAACGCGGTATCATCCAGGTGGCAACGCCAAGCCCCGCTAGCGAAGACCAGCCGTACATGACTATGTTTAGATGGGCCGGTCGTATACGACCAAAAGTCAGCAATGCGCTATCGGCTAGAAACTCAGGCATGTGTAGTTTGATGGATGCTATTACGCCAAATAGCGAGCCTAGCATTAACCAAAACACCGCTGATGCAAGCAGTAGGGTTACAGCGCTTTTACTTGATTGATCAAGATCCTCCAGCTGTGGATGATTGTCTTTCTCAGGTGTTTTGTCGGACACGCCTGGCTGGTGGAAAATAACGTTGGCACCTTCACCGCCCCATACTGCTGAGCGTTGCGATAGGCTCCAGACGAATAGGAGCAGAGTAGCTATCGATGCTAAGAAACAAAGTATCAGCAAGGTGGCGATTGTGATATCCATCAAAGTCCTCTCGATTCAGGTCATGTTGATCATGATTGCTAAACGGAACGATTCACGTGGTTTAAATGCTAATCATGAATTTATAAAATGTAAATTAAATACATTTTATAAGATTGTCAACTCTCAACTGACTTTTGGAAGGGCATAATTTGATTGGTACAGTGAAGGGTGTTTGCTTATTTGAGGTGGGCTGATTGCCTTAATAATGCACTAATAAGTTGGGGTGGCTGTAACGTCGTAAAGATGTGATTGACCATGGATTGGCTTCGCAATTGTATCGCTAAGTCGAGGCTGCACAGTTGTCGATTTTGGTGACTAATCGCACTGTAGAATGATCGATTTGCGAGTAGTAGTTGCTCTGCTTCATAGGCAAATTTCTGCTGCACTAACTGGCAAAATAACGTTTCCATATGGCGACTAGGCGGTTTGTTTGCAAGGATATCCTTTAATGTCATTCCTTCAGTGGTCAGTGACTTTAATGGGGCAGTGCTCTGCTGTTGGTCAGGCAAATAGTATGATTGCGGGTCTGGTCGTAGTTGATGAAGTGATAAGGCATATAGAGGATTTGGCATTGCTGTTTTTGGGGCTAATGCTCGATGAATGCCAGAATCTAGCTCATGATTTAAGATTTGGGGGGATGATTTAAATAAAGGTATTAGGCGATTAATCGCACCCATGTTTTTACTGAGAATGACCTGTTTTAGAAGCTTTATTAACAGATCATCTGCCAGTACCCCGTAGTTAAAGCCGCCTTGATAATGCGTTAAGATTGAAAGCATCGCTTCCACTCCCTGAGGTTCGGCATGCCTTGCAAGCGCTTGTTGTAGGGCACCGTACACCTTTTCAACATACTCATACTTCTCAGCTTTTTCGTGCTTTTTAATTTGCTCTTGAATGCTATTGAGCTTAAGTTGTAGCACTTGCTGGGTTAGCTGATCCCACCATTTCTGAGGGTATTCTCTATTGTCTTCATCACCGGGGCGAGTTAGCAGGCCATTCAAAATGCCATAGCGCGCTTTATCTGTCAGCTCATCACCA
>JBMZDT010000311.1:0-3486 GCA_049614505.1 Leucothrix sp. | reverse complement strand
CAACTAAGCTAATATTGTCAATGATAGTCCCGAGGCCGTTGCTCTCACTGCCCAGCTCTTTGAGCTTGATTTGCTGCGGTGCACCCGTGCCAGCAAATGCAACTTGGTATTTTTCCCAGGCTGCGGTAGGTGTGATGGTTTCGATTTTCTGATCATCAATCCAGATTTCAAATCCTGACGTGCCAGCTCTGCGTGCATAAGCATCTAGACTAAGGTTATAAATGACATGCTTGTCGGTACTGACGGTTTGGCTCAGGCTATCGACTTCACCGCCTACATCCAGCTCAGCTTTATAACGGCCATTTATAGAGCGTTTACCTAAGTTGTTTTGCCAAACTTCACCGTTTCCTTCCCAGCCTGTGAACTCAACTAACTTCCAACGTCCATGATTTTGACTAATAGTAAAATCTTCTAGGCTGCCATTAACTAAAAGTTCATTGCTAGCCGTTAAGCTAATGTTGTCAATGATTGCGCCCAGCCCATTACTTTGTGAATCTAGCTCTTTAATTGACACGGTCTGCGCGCCGCCTGCGCCCATGAAGTAAGCATCAAACTGATTCCATTTTGAGTCTGGCGTGATTGTGGCGATGGTTTCACCATCAACCAGCACTTGAAAATCTGATGTTCCCCTGCGGCGCGCATAAGCATCCAGACTAAAACGGTATTTTTGGCCAGCTACTGTGTCGACTGATTGACTCAAGGTGTTTAATTCGTTGCCAACATCTAGTTCTATTTTGTATGTGCCGTCAGTCGCTGATCGGCCGATATTACCGTTCCATACCTCACCATTACCTTGCCAGTCCGTAAAATCAACCAGCTTCCATTTGCCATTGTCTTTATTGACAATGAAGCTCTCAAAACTACCGTTCGTTATCAGCTCATGGTTCAGCACAGCACTGTCAGCCAGTAACGATGTGGAAATGGATAGTGCGAGTGCAAATGAACCTACTTTTATGCCTAAGTTGCTCATCGTAGAAAAACTCCTAGTAGTAAGGTGGGGATATTGACTGAGCCTATTTAAACGTTATTGCTCAGTACCTAGTCCATGTCATCTTTAAAAAAGCGGTTCAGAGTGTTGTTAGCAATTCAGTGGTTTTGAAATATCGTTGCCAAACACCTGATTCAAATCACATGATGTTGAAACTATATCCAATTCACTAATTTTTGATAATTGGCTAATATGTGAAAATAGCATTCATAAAAAGTGAATAATCTTTTGGCAGAGGAGTTGAAATGGATAAGCTGGGTGACATGGATTTGTTCGTGCGCGTTGTAAAAAATGCAGGGCTCGCCGCAGCGGGACGTGAGGTTGGCCTGTCACCCGCTAGCATGAGTGCGCGAATCAATGCGCTTGAAGAACGGTATGGCACACGATTGTTGAACCGCAGCACTCGTCATGTGTCAGCCACTGAAACAGGCCAGCAGTTTTATGAGGCCTGTCTTGGCATACTCGCGGATGTTAATGAGGTGGAGTCGCAAATTTTTACTGGGCAGGAGACACTCAGCGGCACACTTCGTATTACGGCATCATCTGATATGGGGCAACTTCACATCGCGAAGGTTCTGTCGCAGTTCGTGGAAAAGCATCCTGATCTTGTGCCTTATCTAAACCTTTCTGACGGCATTGTGAATATTATTGAAGAAGGCTTTGATCTGGCTATTCGCTATGGTGACTTACCGGATAGTTCATTAGTTGCAAGAAAATTAGCCTCGAATCATCGAGTACTTTGCGCCTCTCCTGAGTACCTTGAAAGCAAGGGTACACCCAGCACCCTTCAGGAGCTAAGCGAGCATGATTGCTTGGTGATGACTCGAGGTACTGAGCCATTAACCAACTGGTATTTTCAGACGGACAAGGGTGTGGAAACTATCCCTATTAAACCATCTCGCTCAAGTAATGACGGGGCGCTGATTCGCCGATGGGCGATGGAAGGGGCAGGCATTGCTTTAAAGTCTTATCTAGAAGTGGCTGGGGATATCAAAGCAGGGCGACTCAATGTCGTCTTAGAAGACTATGAGCCCGATTTTAGTAAGTCAGGGGCAGCCAAAAAGCAGTTTGAACGCAGTTCTGCTACTGATTTGCATGTTATTTATCCCAGTCGGCAGTATGTACCTAAGCGCGTACAGGCGTTTATTGAGGACTTACAGGAGTATTTTAGAGAGTTGGGTTTATAATTTTCTCAGGGGTTTATGGTGGTTTTCCAGTAGATTATCCATTCAGCCTACAAACAATTATTCAATTTTAGTGAACAGTCATTTCATCTGTTAGCCCATTATAAAAGCCCGATTGTGGCGGTACTCTTAGTTATTGATTGAGATCTGCAAGTTAAACACACAGCACTTACCGGGCTAGCAATATGAAAATAAATCACGTCTTGATTATCAGTAGCGACCTTGAGAAAACTAACCGTTTCTGGACACAGGTTATTGGGTTGGAATTGGGTGATAGGCCGCCTTTTCGCTTTGAAGGCGCGTGGTTGTACAGTGAAGGAAAGCCGATTATTCATGTGGTGCCCGGAGAGGTTGATGCGTCTGCCAATGGGGCTATTGATCACATTGCGTTGGAAGGTTCAAATTACGATGTGTTGATAGCATCATTACGGCAACATGGTGTGGAGTATAGGGAGATTGACGTGCCACTGACGGGAGAGCATCAGGTGTTTGTGATGGCGCCTGATGGTGTGAAAGTTGAAATTCTTTTTCCATCACGCTAAAAACAACACCTACTTTATAGCGCCACTCTTGACCAGCTGAATGTATTGATTGGCGAAGCGCTTTCCCATTTCTACCTGGCCTAAGGCGTTAAAGTGAATGTTGTCATAAATCTTGCTAATGCCTTTCTCTGGAATGAGGTGAGTATTAGCAACGGAGCGATTCACTCTATGCTGGTTTTTCTGAACAAGCGCTACTTCTGGGAAATCACGGCCGACTGGGTTAATGAATCCCATAATAAACGGAATGCTAGGGGCTTTGAGTGTTTTACGTAACACACCGATAAAATGGGTGAGGTTGGTTGCGTATTGCTTTGCACGCCGCTGATTAAAGGCATCACCTTCGCCCTGCATCCAGATAATGGCATTGACCTTGCGTTTTTCTAGGGGGACTGAAAATCCCAGTTGGCGAATCATTCCTTCGTAATAAGGTTGCCCTGGAAACCACTGGCGGATATGGCTTCCGGTGGCGGCATATTTCACAATGGTGTGATGATCATGAGGAAACGCTCGGGATACCGCATGCGCAAAGCTGACTTCTGGACCAATGTGTTTACCTCGCGCTAAAGGACGTGCTCTGCCTTTATATACAAAGGTGACATTGGCAGGCGTAGCACGGTAAGCATTGGGTAAGTTTTTAGTATGCGCGAGTCCCATCATGTTGGACTGGCCAGCCATTAGGTATAAACGTTCGCCCGCAGAAAGAGGATTGTGCAAAGCCTCTAACACAACTAGGAGTAGCAGCCTTCGCCTATAAGTATTCACGCTGCTTTAA
>JBMZDT010000310.1:0-3496 GCA_049614505.1 Leucothrix sp. | reverse complement strand
CAGGGTTATACAAGGTAACGAACCATAAACGTACCGTTTGTCGGGACGTTTCTTCACAGAAACTCAAACGTAACAGCCGCCTAGCTCAGCGTGGCAAAACAATGAAGCGTTTTTATGTCCCCACAAAGCCTAAATCATTATCAGCAATCGCACGTGAAACGGGCGTCAGTCTAGGGTTATTGCTACGGATGAACCGCGGTGCGTCAAAATATATGGTTAAGCCAGGCTCCAAGGTGCTGGTTTGGCAATGTGCTGGTAGGTAGCTATTTGCGAGGTTTAATTCCCTTCAATGTTGTAGTATCTTAGCTGCGTTGAGTGTCATCTTCCCTGCCCGTTGGTAGGGTAATTTTTACCTCACGGAACTATCTGTCTGTATCGGGTCTGATAGTGTGTAGATGCTATGGTTTACACTTCGTGAGTCAATAATGTACTATCCAAATAAATTCGATGGATGGTCGCTAATCAAGGAGTGTTGCCCTAATGGGCGGGAACCAAACCGATTTAGAACTAGTCAAACGCGTTCAGGCAGGTGATAAATCAGCATTTGACGTATTGGTTCTTAAATACCAGCAGAAGGTCATCAACTTGGTGAACCGCTATGTGCATGATCCTCATTTGTCGATGGATGTTGCACAGGAGGCCTTTATTAAGGCGTACCGAGGGTTAGCAAACTTTCGTGGTGATAGTGCTTTCTATACGTGGTTGTACCGAATTGCGATTAATACAGCCAAGAATCATTTGGTTTCTAGAAATCGTCGGATGCCAGATAGCGATATTGATGCACAGGAAGCGGAGCAATATGGAAGCGCTGACGCCTTAAGGGAATTTGCGACACCTGAACATGAAGTTTTGACAAGTGAGATTCACGGAACAGTGATGTCGGCGATCAATGCCTTGCCGGAGGATTTGAGAGTAGCCATCACACTGCGTGAACTTGAAGCAATGAGCTATGAAGAAATTGCTGAGGCCATGGAGTGCCCTATTGGGACTGTGCGTTCTCGAATTTTTCGAGCAAGAGAAGCGATAGAGAAAGAACTGAAACCTTTGTTGTAATTGTTTCAGCTAGAAAGGGCAAATTGGGTGTAATTATGAGTCATATTACGAAGGAAGAACATCTGTCAGCGTTGCTTGATGATGAAGCGGGTTCGTTTGAACAACACCGCATTTGTGATCAGCTATTAACAGATGATGAGTTGCAAGATAAGCTCGCCAGTTATGCATTAATTGGTGAAGCGATGAGAGGTCGTTCGTCGATCAATGTAGGCGCTGCATCCCCTTCTTTTTTAAGTGGTATTCAGGATGCAATTGCTGGTGAAGCGCCGTTAGTTTCCACTGCAAATAGTGCTGATACAGACACAATCAAAGCGCCTAGTAAAAAGCGTGCTTTACCAAAACAAGCCGTTGGTTATGCTATTGCAGCGTCCGTGGCTGCTGTTGCTGCCGTAGGCTTTCAAAACTACACAGCAACGCCTCAGTCCGTTCCAAGCGTAGCGACTGCAACGTTGAATAAAACAGCGGTACCTAGCACCCAGTCTACTAATATTGATGTGGCCGCTGTTACGCCAGTTGTTAAGAAGGCGGCGAAAACAGACTATTTTGTTACGACTTCGTTTGAGGCACCTGACGCTAAAACTAGAGGTATGATGAATAAATACGTAGCGCATCATCTGCGCTATGCAAGCTCTAGCACTTTAATGCCACGCGTTAGGGCGGTTAGCTACTCAACGGATTTCTAAGATAATGGTAAATAAAGCGGGTATCGTTTTTCTAGCGTTATTTTCTTCGCAGGTTTTTGCTGATGAAGCGGCAATAAGCCAACTGGTGAAAATGAATGATGCACTGCATCGAATGAATTACTCTGGAACACTTGTCCATATCAAAGGGGATGACGTTAATACATTGCATGTTACACATGAGTTAAAAAGCGGTGTAGCAACTGAGACAGTGAATAGTTTAAATGGTGAAAATCACTCAGTGTCTAGTCAAACCCAAACCTTTAGTTTGGCGAAAGTGCCACAGTCACTTGAGAGTATGAAGGCAGTCTACTCTTTAGATATTGGTGCGATGAAAACAGTGGCTATGCGTCCCTGTCAGATGATGATTGCTCGCCCTAAAGATAAAATGCGTTACCTGCAAAAATATTGCTTGGATAAGCAAACGGGTTTGCCTCTTGACTATGCCTTAATCGATAATAATCATAAAACGGTTGAGCGCTTTACATTTACCAATGTCAATATTTCAGAGCCTGTTTCTGAGGTGTTGGAACAAGCCGATTTAGCACAAGGGGCGGCTCCGCCTCAAACATTGATTGAAGGTCATGCCCATGAGGTGGGTGATTGGACGATTAGTGAGCTACCTAAAGGATTCTCATTTGGTAAGCTTGCCCTCAGCCAAGAAGCGGAGGTTAAACGTGGCCCAGATACCGAGCATTTCATGTTGACCGATGGTTTAAGCTCAGTTTCGATCTTTATTTCACCAATTGCTACCGCTCAGCCGAAAGTTGCCTCTACAATCAATTCGGGGGCCCTGAATGTGTTGACGTCACAGAAAAATAACCACAGAATCACATTGGTAGGAGAGATTCCTCGAGCCACTATGCAAAGTATTTTTGCAAATCTAATTTATCAAGGTGGTAACTGACGTTAGGAATACATCTCATCAGGGGTAGGTTTTTATGATGATTCAGGAAAAAGCATTGGTTGTCAGTAGCAATGCCCAATACGCTTGGGTGTCGCCGCTCCGCTCAGCAGGTTGTTCAGGCTGCCCGTCAGCTGCTAGTTGTTCATCATCATTCCTTAGCAGCATCTTAAAGCGAAAATCCCAGCGCACAGTAAAAATTGATAACTTAGATGGTGTTTCTGCAGGTGAGCATGTCATTGTTGGTATTCACTCAGTGAATCTGGTTTTCAGCTCAATGCTGGCCTATCTTCTGCCCGTTCTTTGTCTTATATTCTTTGCTTTCATTGGACAGGTGTTTTTCTCAGAGCTGATTAGCATTGCGCTTGGTGTGTTTGGCTTGGCGTTTGGTTTATATGCAGCGAACAGTGCCGCAGCTAATGTCAAAGTCTGCGGAAAGCTTGAGCCAATTATGTTGGGAAAAAGTGAGATTGAAGAAAAAGCCGTTGAATTTAACCAAGTAAACAACTTGCTTAGGTTATAATCTATTTGGGCTTTTTAATAACTAGGCAGACAGCCTAGTCGCCAAAATATGATTCCGGAGAATAACCCCAATGCCGATGCCTAATAATATGGCAAAACTCCTTGTTACTACATGTCTCTTAACTGTCTTTCTTTGTACGAATAATCTAGCAATTGCTAAAGAATTTCCAGACTTTACAACATTGGTTAAAAAGCAAAGTGCCTCAGTGGTTAATATTAGCACTGAACGAGAAGCACCTAGTCGTTCAAAGTTGCCCCCTGGTATTGAAATCCCTGAAGAAGGTACTGGAAATGAAGCACTGGATGAGTTTTTAAAGCGCTTTTTTGATTACGGCCA
>JBMZDT010000309.1:0-3496 GCA_049614505.1 Leucothrix sp. | reverse complement strand
GCGAAGGCGGTCTCTGTATTAACAAGCACGTCAACACCATAAATCGCTTCAAAAGCGGCAACATACTCTGGAACAGCGACAAGACGCTCAATCACACTGGCGCGATCCGGCATTCCCATTTCAGCGGGGTTTAGAAGTGGCTGCCCGGCTTGATCTGTTAAGTTGCTAGCACGCCCATCGAGAAACTGACCGCCTCGTGCATTTTGATTATTACCTATGAAGTCGGGTGTTAGTGAAGCATACGCGACCGTTGGGCTATTACGGTTTCCCAGTGTGATTTGATCATGGCCGAGTGAAACAGCACCTGCTATACCGTTATCGCGGTCATCAATGAAGCCTTTGTCAGGGTTGTGGCACGTTGCACAAGACTGGGTTTGGCTGAAGGATAAACGAGTGTCTGAAAACAAACGCTCACCTAAAAGGGCTGCATTGGTATTGAGGGTTGAGTCGTTTGTAGTGCCTGTGCCGCCGTTTCCGCCGCCACCGCATGCAGTAAGCCCAAAGCATAGCGTGAATAATGTACTGATTGTTAGTCGGTTTAGCATGTCTTGCTCCAGTCTAGAGTGCGTTATGATTAATTTGTGATCTTGGAACGGGTGATTAGGATATCGGTTGACATGACTTTTGATATTAATTTCATAGTTGCGCATGAAGGCCGTATCGGGTCATACTTTGAACACTTATTCTTGGAGTGATAACAATGAAAAAGCTAAAAAATGAAAAAGAATTGGTAAAGAAAGCGATCGCCGCAGGCATGAAATATGGTGAAGACAGAGGGGTGGTAGAGTTTGAGCCAACAGATTCGGCGGCTGATAAAATTGAGTATATCTATCGTTTGTTAGTGCATGACAAGATCATTAACCCGTTGCCACAGGATCAGGTGAATCAGGTTACGATGAAGCATCGGTTGGCGATTTGGGCGTCAAAACTAAAGTAGCTACAGCCTGCTAGAGGGCAAACCCTCGATGAGTTTTAGTCATGAATTCGTTAGAAATAATAGCTGTACTAAACGTGCCTGTCTCTTCAGAATTAAATTAAGCTGGCGGTTGAAGCACTTCCCAATACAGGATTCTATTTATGAAAAATCATGCTCAGGTTGTTGTCATTGGAGGCGGCCTTATTGGTTGCAGCATTCTCTATCACTTAACCAAAATGGGCTGGAAAGATGTGGTCTTATTGGAGCGAAGTGAGCTCACCGCAGGCTCTACTTGGCACGCAGCAGCCAATGTCCACGGTTTGCACGATAATAATAATATTTCACGCTTACAGTACTACACGATGCAGCTTTACAAAGAGCTGGAGGCTGAAACGGAGCAGGGGTGTGGCATCTTCACCACGGGTTCGTTGTACCTAGCGCAAACTAAAGAGCGTGAGCACCAGTTGCGGATTCAGGCAGCTAAAGCGAAGTATTTTGGCGTCGATTTTTATGAGATTTCTAAAGCAGAAGCGCAAGATATGCACCCGCTGGTTAATTATGATGATATCCGTTGTATTATGTTAGAGCCCGACGGCGGGAGTGTTGATCCCTCTGGTGTCACTCATGCTTACGCTAAAGGTGCACGCATGAACGGCGCTGAAATCTACCGTCATACGCCTGCATTAGAAACCAATGCACGCCCTGATGGTGGTTGGGACGTAATCACAGACAAAGGCACAATACACGCTGAAGTCATCGTCAATGCAGCGGGTTTATGGGGGCGTGAAGTCGCTAAATTAGCGGGTTTTGAGCTGCCATTAATGACAATGGAGCATCAATACTTCGTGACTGAGAACATCCCAGCGTTAGAAGGAATTGATCACCGCTTGCCCTCAGTTTCAGATCGCGATGGGGAATATTATTTGCGTCAAGAAGGGCACGGGCTGCTGGTTGGCGCATATGAAAAAGACGGCCGCTTCTGGGCAGAAAATGGCACCCCGACGGATTTCGGACATGAATTGCTACCGGATGACTTAGATCGGATCACTGAGAACGTGATGCGGGCTTGTGAGCGTCTACCCGTATTAGGTGAAACAGGTATCAAGCGCGTGATTAATGGCCCAATGATTTGGTCACCGGATAGCTCAGCCTTATTTGGCCCAATACCTGAACTTAAAAACTACTATTGCTGCAACGGTATCATCCCAGGGTTTAGTCAGTCTGGCGGTTTAGGTAAGCTGCTTGCACAGTGGATTGTTGAAGGTGAAACCGAGCTGGACATGTTCCCTTGGGATGTAGCACGTTATGGTAGCTGGGCAAGCAAGGCATTTACAAAAGCCAAAGCACTAGATGCTTATTCGCACCGTTTCAAGATTCACTTTCCTTATGAGGAGCGCGAAGCAGGTCGTCCAATGCGCAAGCGTCCGATCTATGACAAGCAGAAAGCCATGGGTGCGGTGTTTGGTTTGAACTACGGTTGGGAGCATCCACTTTGGTTTGCTGGTGAGGGCAATACCGTTGAGGAAACGTATGGCTTTGAGCGTCAAAACTGTTTTGATTACGTGGCGAAAGAATGTCGTGCGCTGCGTGAAGCAGCAGGCCTTTTGGACATCTCCAATTTCGCTAAGTATGAGCTGAAAGGTGCCGGTGCCGGTGATTGGTTGGATCGCGTAGTGGCGAATAAGGTGCCACGAATTACAGGTCGTAGCTGTCTTGCACCACTGCTGGGAGTACGCGGCGGAATCGCAGGTGATTTTACGGTCACGCAGCTGGCTGAAGACCATTACCTGTTGATTGGCTCGGGTATGGCAGAGCGTTATCACAAACGCTTTTTTGACTCCGTACCTATGCCAGAAGGTGTGGCTTTTGAGAGTAAGACGGAAGCCATGGTGGGGTTCAATGTGGCAGGGCCGAAGTCGCGTGACATACTGCAAGCATTGACGGAAACAGACTTAAGTACCGAAGCATTCCCATTCATGCGCTCGCAGCAAATCCAAGTGGCGGGTATTGATGTGCTAGCGCTGCGTGTGTCGTTTACTGGCGACTTGGGTTGGGAGCTACACACGGATGAAGCAAATCAATTGGCGCTTTATGAAGCACTGCTCGCGGCAGGCTCGCCACACGGAATGATGCTGATAGGTGGCCGCACGCTGTTATCCCTTCGCATCGAAAAAGGCTATGGCAGCTGGGGGCGTGAATACTCACCAGAATACTGGCCGCAAGAGGTGGGCTTGGATCGGTTGATTAAGCTCGATAAGCCAGAGTTCTTGGGGCGTGAAGCTTACATCGCGATAAAAGATGAAGCACCGCGCTGGAAGCTGATCTCGCTGGAAATTGACGTTGAAAATGCGGATGCTAGTGGTGGTGAGCCAATCTTTACAACAGACGGTGAGCCTTGTGGGCAGGTTTCCTCCGGTGCCTATGGGCACAGTGTTGGAGCTTCTCTAGCGCTCGGGTTTATTAAAGCGCCCTATCTGGATGGCAGGACGGAGTATGATGTCATGATTCTTGGGAAACCGCATCGTGCAACATTGCTGAGTGAGGCGAAATTTGACCCACAGGGTGAGCGACTGCGGGCTT
>JBMZDT010000308.1:0-3497 GCA_049614505.1 Leucothrix sp. | reverse complement strand
AGCGGTCGAACAGGAGTTAACGATTAAAGAAGCCGAGCTAGCCACCGAGTTAACCGTGCAACAAAAAGAGCAAGAAATTGAAGAATCTCGCATAGAAAATGAGCGTGTCTCACTTCGTGCGACTGCCGAAACGCAACGTGAGCACCTAACTAATAAAATTGATGCAGAAAAGCAGCGGCAAGAGCTAGTCATGTTGTCAGTGGACAACCGCAAGCAGGAAGCCGACTCAGAAGCCTATGCGATTACTGAGCAAATGAAAGCCTTCCGCGAGCTGCCCGTTGAGAACTTAAAAGCCTTAGCGCTTGCTGGAATGAAGCCGGAGCAACTCATCGCTGTCGCGTTTGATTCATTGGCGAAAAACGCTGACAAAATTGGGGAGCTTAACATCAGCCCTGACATGTTTAGCCAAGCGGTTAAGAAGGCCATTCGCTCATGAAAAAGAGCAACACGCCCCGATTTATCCTAGTGAGTCGGAAAACGCGGCTACAAGAGCTGGTGGAGCGCTTTAATACCTGGCCACAAGCGAAGTTCTATTTGGAACATAACAATGTGGATGGTCAGGATTATTTTGAAGAAAACACTCACTACCAGCAGTGCTTGCTCGAAGCTGAGCAAGTGCTGAAACCCTTGGGGCGATTTCAGCTGTTGGAGCGCGGGTTTTTATCAAACTACCAATTCAGCCCAGAAGACATCGTTGTGGTGATTGGGCAAGATGGCTTAGTGGCCAACACGCTGAAATACCTAGATGGTCAGCCTGTGGTTGCGATAAACCCTGACCCCTCGCGTTGGGATGGGCGCTTGCTGCCTTTTGAAATGGGCGACCTTGCCTCCGTGGTGAAGCGCACGCTGAGCGATAAAGCGTGTGAAAAATCCATCACCTTTGCAGAGGCTAAAACCAACGATGGGCAGCGCATGCTGGGGGTTAATGACATATTCATTGGGCCTAAAAGCCATAGCTCAGCACGCTACGTGATGTCGTGGGCTGGGCAACAAGAAGCGCAGTCATCATCTGGCGTGATTGTTTCAACAGGGTTTGGCTCTACAGGCTGGTTACAGTCCATTTTAGCCAGTGCGGTTGGCATAGCAGGTTTGCGGCAACATGCACTAGACGATGGCTTCCCTTGGGATGAGCGACGACTTCAATTTGCCGTGAGGGAGCCATTCCCTAGCCAAACAACTGGCACTAGTCTTGTGTTTGGTGCAGTTAAATCAAAGAACCCTCTCCAGCTTGAATCACTGATGCCGGAGGATGGTGTGATATTTTCCGATGGCATCCAAAGTGATTACTTGGCGTTTAACTCTGGCAGCATCGTGTCTGTAGGAATTGCGAAAACGGTTGGACGGTTGATCAGTTAGCGACAAGATTTTTGCCAAATTGGTACGATGAATGTTACCGTCGACCTTCCCGAATATTGGCTTATACAATGGATAAGGACGCGATCACTATCGACAAGCTGCGACTCTTAGCAGCGTTCACGTCAGCAGGCTCTTCGGTCGAAGCGGCCAAGCAACTTTCTGTGACCCCTGCAGCGTTGGCACAATCGTTATACACGATACAGGCTGGGTTGGGTTTAAGCCTAATAGAGCCTGCTGGGGATGACTTACTACCCACTTCAGAATGCCTACGTATAGCGGAAGAAGGCAAACGTGTTCTAGCCGCTTTAAACCGTGTAAAGACATTAGCTAGTGAGATGCAAGGCAATTCACTGCCTGAAGTCTCAGTTGGCGTGATGACTGCCTTTATTCATGGTGAATTAGCACGCTGCATTGCTCGCTACTCCACAGAATATACTAAGTTATCTATTCGTTTAGAAAGTCATACCAAACAGCAGCTGATACAGAAATTGGTCGATGGGAAACTCGATATTGCAGCAGCGATTGGCAGTGTCAAGGAGCCGGGGATCAGTACCTTTGCAACCATCGCCATGCGCATCGTGTGTGTGATGGCACCTGACTGCCCACTGGCACAACAGCAAGTGATCCATGAGAACGACTTGCAAACTTATCGGCAGATTCGCCTAACTAAAGGCAGCGCATTACGCATTGCGCTGGAAGCCAATGGCATAGCAGCATCGCAAGAAGGTCACGGTAAAGGCGTAATTGAAGCCAATACCCAACGCACCATGGTGATTATGGTAGAAGCGGGTGCTGGGGTCGCCTTGGTTGATCCGTTGGTGTTGTCGCCTGAGGACAAGATAGCGGTGCGTGAGTTTTCACCGCCCGTTTACGTCAACTTGTCGCTGTTTGCACGCGATGACTGGGCGCGCCGGCCTTACGTCAAAGGTATGGCAATGGCCTTGTATGATGCGCTCTCGCCACTATCTAGCCTGCGAACCTTGCACCATGACAGCACCACAGACACCCAATCTGATCAGGAGGTTAGCCAGTGAGCACCTTAGATGCTTTAGTGAGTGATTTGGGGCCACTTACGGCGAGTGGCCACCCACCCGTGCACTTGTGGCAGCCAAAACATCAGGGTGAAATTGATATCGTAATCCAGCGTGATGGCAGCTGGTTACACGAAGGAGGGTTGATTAAGCGCGAAGCTTTGGTTAAATTATTTTCCAGTGTGCTGTGGTTTGAAGACGGGCAGCACTACCTAAAGACGCCTGTCGAGCAAATGGAAATAACGGTTGAAACAACCCCATTTTTAATGACGCAACTAGCTGTACAAAACCCGCAAACGCCAGAGCAAACATTGGTACTCACCAGTAGCTACGGGGATGTGGTGGTTCTCGGCGAAGACAATCCACTATGGATTGATAAGACTGTGATCGCTGGGCAAGAAGTGCCGTTGGTGGGTGTGCGGTATGGTATGGCGGGGCGTTTAACGAGTAGTATTTTGCATGAATTGGCTGAGTTGGGGGAGGTTGTTTCGGGTGACGAAGGGGAGTGTTTGCGGTTGTTGAGTGGTGGGGCTGCTTTTGATTTGTTGATTGCTTGACTGTTTACTATGAAGAGGGCACAAGTTTGAGGTTTAGACAATGACGCTACTGGCAAAAGCACTGGAGATACATGGCAAAGAAACATAAGGATTGGTTTGATCGTGACTGTGCTACTCGCATTGGTGATGCAATTAAACCGAATTATGCAGCATTTGACACCGTAGGTTACTCAGCCGAGGTTGATGCAGGCGTGTCAGCGCTTGAATTAAAAGATCGCGTATTGCTAATGGCAACTGGATTACGGAGTCGCCTCCCTGAGGATTACGTTGAGGCTGCGGCTATACTCACAGCATCTCTAGGCGAGCCACTGCCTGGCGAAACAGGCATGTTTACCGAGGGTTACTGGCTGATGCCAATTGCTAGGGTAGTTGAGGAGTTTGGCAACGATCACTTTGACGTTTCTATGGTGCTGTGTGCAGAAATTACGCGCCGCCACACTTCTGAATATGCTGTGCGGCCCTATATCGAAGCCAATCCAGAGCAAGCACTAACAACGCTATCGGAATGGACCCAATCACCTGATTTGCATATACGGCGTTTAGCCAGTGAAGG
>JBMZDT010000307.1:0-3503 GCA_049614505.1 Leucothrix sp. | reverse complement strand
TGCAACGCCCCCGTAATCTCATCAAAAATCACCGGATCATCAACCGTCGCTGGCATTGCCCATTCCACCCCATCTGCAATCTTAACCATGGTGCCCCGCAAGATTTTCCCAGAACGCGTCTTTGGCAACCGAGCCACGGTCGCTGCCATTTTAAAGGCAGCAACAGGGCCAATTAAATCCCGTACCCGTTGCACCAACTCTGTAACTAACGCAGACTCATCACGATCAACACCGTCTTTTAGAACCACTAAGCCCAGCGGCAACTGCCCCTTAAAGTCATCGGTTACCCCGAATACAGCACACTCGGCCACATCAGCATGACCTGCTAATACCTCTTCAATAGCCCCTGTCGATAAACGATGCCCCGCCACGTTAATCACATCATCCGTTCGACTCATTATCCAAAGGTACCCATCCGCATCTTTAAAACCTGCATCACCTGATGTGTAGTAGCCTTCGTGTTCGGTAAGATAGGCATCAATAAATCGCTGATCATTACCCCAAAGTGTTGGTAAACAACTGGGCGCCATTGGCAATTTGACAGCCAAATTGCCCATTTCGCCATCGGGCATTTCTGAACCATCCGGAGCTAATACCCGAACGTCGTAACCTGGCATCGCAACTGTTGGCGACCCTGCTTTAATTGCTTGTGCTTCAATACCAAGCGGATTGGCCGCAATGGCCCAGCCTGTTTCTGTCTGCCACCAATGATCAACCACTGAAATCCCTAACGTATCCCGTGACCAAAACAGCGTATCAGGATCACAACGCTCGCCCGCTAAAAACAGCGACTGCAACGATTCAATGCTGTACTGCTTTAGAAGGTCCGCATTAGGGTCTTGCTTTTTGATCGCACGAAAAGCCGTTGGTGCGGTAAATAGCACCTTAACTTTATACTCATCAATCACTCGCCAAAATGCGCCTGCATCAGGAGTACCAACAGGTTTTCCTTCATAAACAATGGTAGTGCAGCCCTTGAGTAGCGGTGCATAAACAATATAAGAGTGCCCTACGACCCAACCCACATCAGAAGCTGCCCAGTACACATCACCTTGCTCGACATTGTAGATATTCTTCATCGACCAATTCATTGCAACGGCGTGCCCGCCATTATCTCGAATAACCCCTTTGGGCTGTCCTGTGGTGCCAGAGGTGTAAAGAATATAGAGAGGATCTGTCGCTGCGACAGCCACACAGTCCGCTGCATCAGCGTTGGCCGCAGCCGTATCCCAGTCAATATCTCTGCCTTCAAGCAACGAAATAGATACTTCTGGGCGCGCTTTAATGATGCAGCTTTCAACCTTATGCTCAGCAATTTTAATGGCCTCATCAAGCAGTGGTTTGTACTCGACAATCCGGCCCGGCTCAATTCCGCAACTTGCACTAACAATGACTTTAGGTGTGGCATCATCAATTCGGGTAGCAAGCTCCTTAGCGGCAAACCCACCAAACACAACCGAATGAATGGCTCCTAGCCTTGCACATGCCAACATCGCGATAACCGCTTCGGGAATCATCGGCATATATACAATAACGCGGTCGCCTTTTTCTACACCTTCAGCGCTCAACGCGCCAGCGAACTTGGCAACCTTTTGGGTTAACTCAGCATAGGTATAACGGTATTTTGAGTTAGTGACTGGTGAGTCATAGATCAACGCATCCTGATCGCCCAAGCCATTTTCAACATGCCGATCCAGGCAGTTGTAACAAGTATTCATCTCAGCACCAGCAAACCATCGTGGAACAGGCTTAGCGTCTTTATCTAGCACCTTATCCCAAGGCTTTATCCAGTCAATTCCTTTAGCAGCATCTGCCCAGAAATCAGCTGGATTCGATAAGGAGTGTTGATAGACTTCTTGGTACTTTGACATGACTGGCTTCTCCGATAACCCCATTACAAACGGTAAAAATACAGCTTGCCGTTTGCGTTAACGTCAACAGTCTAGCACCCGCGAATAGCGTTTCCCAAGAACTAAATAGCACGGAAAAGGCCATTTAAAACAGCTTTAGACCATAGTCGTAGAAGGCTAATCAGAGGCCTTTTAAGGATTCGTGCGATGTTTCAATAGTTTGAATACCCATCTCGTGACTAGTCCAACCATACTGATCACCCTCGAATCTCGAGAACAAATATCAGTGATAATGGCCCGCACCTAACTCGCGTACAATGAATAGAGTTTTTGCACAAAACGTCTCATTTCAGGATCAGATCGCTCAAATGGGATTGCATCCTTATGAAACCAACGCACCGAATTAAACTCACTCTTGTCATAAACAAGTGTTTCATTTTTACTACCCCGCAGTACATACCAAAGAGACACATCGGTGTGCCCTGCTGTCTTTCCAACAGTTTCTGTGCTCGTCAGCAAGATGGGGCTGTCAAATAGGAATTCTCCAGAAATGGCTAGCTCCTCAAAAACTTCACGTAATACTGTCTCACGAGGATGCTCGCCTGGTTCGACATGACCACCTGTCGGCAACCAACGCTGGGCATTGATATGATCCACCAGTAATAAATAGTCACCATCGACAACCGCAAAATATGAAACAAGATGCTTATTTGGCGTGGCTGGCTTTTTGAGCCGACACAACTCAACGCCAGAATTAATCCATGCCAAAACGTCTAGCTGTGTCTGCTTTTCAAGCGCATCAAGTGGTTGAATTGATGAAACCTCATCCAGGATGCTGTCTCGCAGATTCCCCATTACTTATTCCTCTGTTTCTATCGTGGATTAAGCTTACCGTTAGCAAGCATACTTAAGCAGGATTTTTTGCCAAAATAGCCCAAATCCCAGCAGCAGATAAGAGTGAGCCACCTATAATATTAAAGCGGCGTTGTGCATGGGGTGTTGCAAGTAATTGCCGCGCTGCATCAGCAAATACAGCGTAGAGTGCGGCATTAAGCGCTGCTAAGCCTACAAAAGTAATCGCTAGAATCCAAAGCTGCTGGTCTGTAGCAAGATCGGGATTAACGAATTGAGGCAAGAAGGCGACGAAGAAAATAATTCCTTTTGGATTAAGCGCTGTCACTAGGTAGGTATTAACAAATAATTGCCAGCGAGAGGTAGATGCTACAGGCGTTGGTAGCGCCAACGAAGATACACCCGCACGCAATAAGCTAAATCCTAGGTAAATAAGGTATAAACCACCGACCCATTTAATGACGGTGAACCAAAAAGCAGAGGCCGCTAAGAGTCCGCCTAAACCCAGTAAAGACAGCGCGAGCGCAGTTGAATCCCCTAAGGCTACGGCAGCCACTAACGGAATATTTGCCCGTCGGCCTTGAGCAAGCGAGTAGCTAATAACTGTTAGGATTGTGGGGCCTGGGATAATCAGCAGGATTGCTGACGCGACAGCAAAGGTCAGCCAAACGTCTAAACTCATATAAAATACCTCTGAAAGACTAACGGCCATCATGACACAAGCGCATGAATCTGATGAAGCAGAAAACCAAATCAGGTGACTTCATGCAAATGTGAGATAAATAAAAGAAAATGATTGTT
>JBMZDT010000306.1:0-3506 GCA_049614505.1 Leucothrix sp. | reverse complement strand
AACGGCTCTTCATCCAATAACGCCGATTGCTCCTTCAACGCCAAAATATGATCATCCCAGTACCGTGCGGTATAAAACCAAGGAAACGCTAATTGAAACGCTGGATCTTCAGCGCGTTTGGCAAGCCATGCGGCATAGTGAATCATGCGTAACGTGCGAAGGGCTTCAACCAAGTGTAGCTCACGAGGGTTAAAGTCTCGAAACTGTGTGTAGCCATCTAAAATATCTAACAGTCGCGCTGTCTGGTAGGCACGGTCTCCCGATAAGTACATCCATAAATCTTGAACCGCTGGCCCCATGCGCGCGTCATCAAAATCGACAATGTGTGGAATATCATCTCGATACAGAATATTACCGGGATGACAGTCGCCGTGAATCCGCAATCGTTGTACCGTGCCAGCGGCGCTGAAATGATCCGTAATTTTTGCTAATAAATCATCAATCAAACTACGGTAGGCCGACTCAATGCCCGCAGGTAGCTTTTGCTCATCTAATAAGTATTGAGAAGGCCCGATGCCATAGCTTGTAATGTCAATTTCAGGCCGATGTAAAAAGTCGACCTGTTCGCCGTGTAGGTGAATACGTGCTAGAAACCGCCCAATCACTTCTAGTTGATCTGGGTTGTCTAGCTCCGGTGTGCGGCCACCTTTATAAGGGTAGAGGGAAAAACGAAACTCGCCGTGTTGGTGAATGCTACTGCCATTCGCACTATAGCGTGGTGCAACGACAGGCAGCTCATTGGCCTGTAAGTCGCGTGTAAAATCATGCTCTTCTTGGATGGCTGCATTGTCCCAACGTGCTGGTCGGTAGAACTTGGCAATGATGGGCTGTTGGTCTTCGATGCCAACCTGATAAACACGGTTTTCATAACTGTTTAAGGCTAATAAGCGCCCATTGCAGCGCAAATCTTGGCTTTCCACAGCATCTAAAATCTCATCGGGAGATAAGTTTTGGAAGGCGCTGACAGCTACCTCAGTGTCTGGTGGAAGCTTATTCATAGTGTTCACAGGTGTTATTGCTGTTGTGGATTTTGATTTTAGCAGAAGGGCAGTGACCCTGCTGTTTAGTTTGAGCAGTTGCAGTTTTGAGGGCTTGCCTGTAAAACCGTCATTAGCTCGGCTAACACAGCAACATTGGAAATACTATGAACCGAACGCGATTACCTGGTACACCTGATCCGTCTTTTTTTATAACAGGCTCTGATAATAACCAGATAGCCCTCGATGTGTGGGGAAAGGCAGCAAACCCAGCTGTGATTTTAATGCATGGTGGGGGGCAGACCCGCCATGCTTGGAAAGGCACTGGAAAAAAGCTTGCAGCCGCCGGATTTTACGCAGTATCAATAGATCTACGTGGGCACGGTGACTCCGATTGGGTAAGTAGCGAAGTAGGCTACACGGAGGCGGAGCTTGCGGCGGACTTGGGGTGTGTTATCAAAGCATTGGTGTTGCAAAAGCCTGTGTTGGTTGGGGCTTCATTGGGAGGTATGGCGGCACTGACGGCAATTGGTTTTGACACCGTGGATGCTAGCGCTTTGGTATTGGTTGATATTGTGCCAGGGTTTACTAAATCGGGTGCGGAGCGGGTTTTACAGTTCATGGCAATGGGGGCTAAAGGCTTTGATTCGCTAGATGAGATTAAAGCGATTGTTAAGCATTACCAGTCACACCGAAAATCCAATCACAAATCAGATGGGCTCTCAAAAAATATTAGACTAGGTGATGATGGGCGTTATTATTGGCATTGGGACCCCGCTTTTCTCAAGCGTTCCACCGATGACTATGTGGATGTGCAGAATACTCTAAAGCAATGCGCTAAAAATATTAAAGTGCCAACGTTATTAGTGCGGGGTGGTTTATCCGATTTATTGACCGATGAAAGTGCTCAGGAATTTTTAACGCTGTGCCCACAAGCTAAATACACCAATGTGACTGATGCGGCACACATGGTTGCGGGTGACCGCAATGATATTTTCACCGAAGCGGTCATCAACTTTCTACAGTCTAGCCTGCGACAGTCACTGTGACTTTGATTGCGTTGGTCAGCCCGCGATAATCTTTAATGGCATACCAAAAACTGTCGTTCCCTGTGAAATTGGCTTTGGGTGTGTAGCGTAGTTTCCCAAGGGTTTGGGTAATGCTGCCGCCTTTGACAGAGTAGTTATTTACCTCAATAATTGACAGGCCCACGCCAATATCATTGCCCAATGCGTCAAATGTCTCTGGGGTATTGGCACTCACTTCGATGGCTTCAGTAATGGCTACGGGGTAAGGCGCACTGTTGACGACCTCAATGGTTACCTCAGCACTGTTCGTGCGACCAATGGAATCAGTCATCACGTACCAAATCTTGTCCTCACCTATAAAGTTGTTGCTAGGTGTGTAATTGATCTTGTTGTTGGTGATGGCGACGCTACCACCACGAAGTGACCATAAGCTGCCTGGGATAATACTTAAGCCCATACCGATGTCATTGGCTAGCACATCAATCGTGATTGCTCTGTTTTTTACCGTCATGACATTATCAGCGGCAGGTTCAGGGTAAGCGGCTATATTTTCAGTGCTGACAACCGAATCTGCGAAGCGCTCACCGAGTAGTACCGTGCCCTCTGTGGTGTAATGGGTATTGCTTAGACCCACACCATCATTTGTAAACAGCGGTAGGTTTTTCCCATTGACAAGGTGGGCGTTGCTATCCATTGCTGTTACAGATGCTTGAGCATCCCAAATGGT
This sequence comes from Leucothrix sp., assembly GCA_049614505.1. Classification (GTDB taxonomy): domain Bacteria; phylum Pseudomonadota; class Gammaproteobacteria; order Thiotrichales; family Thiotrichaceae; genus Leucothrix. Next base: position 774 of record JBMZDT010000306.1, on the reverse strand, counting down.
TTGGCGAGCAGGCCAAGTTGGTGTGTCAGCAATTTGTGCGATGTGAAAGGGCAGGTTAGGTAGGTTTAGATCGCTTCTGACTCGACTAATAAAGTTACCTAGGTTTTGCTCATACGCAGTTGGTGCGTCTACGCCAAAGCTGTCGGACTCGCCCTGCATCCAGAGTACGCCGCTAATCTCTAGTGACCAACCCTGAGTAACGGCGGCGGCTTTAGCGTTATTGATCGTTTTGATAAAGTAATCATAACGGTTGATATCGGCAAGGTCCGGGTTCCAGTCGGTGTATAGCGAAGTACCGTCTGGAGAATATTTGATAATTGCTACCTTAGCGCCTGTGTAGTTTTGGAATTGCTGACTAAAGGATAGCTCTGGCCCAAAACGTAGACCGTTCCAATGAGCAAACCCTGGTGCCATATTGTTCCATTCCCCCAAGCCAGAATCATTGCCGCCTTTAAAGAGATAAGCGCCCGTTTGTGTATCAGCTAGTTCAGCTCGATCAAGGTCTGCTAAGTTTTGATTGGGCACCAGCGTGCCTGAAAAGAGTTCACCCCTGGCTAATCCATAGCCATTAGCATTTGACTGGCCAGCAAGAATATAGGTTTTAATGGACGTGTTGGCATGTGTTGGTAGACTAAAAAATAGACTGAGTAATGATAAGTAGAGTAAATATCGTTTCACGTTTATTTGCCTTGTTATGAATTGACCTAATAGGTAGTAGCTGATTAACAACTATGTTGTAGGAATATCCTGAAACAATTAATGATGAGACGAGAG
>JBMZDT010000305.1:0-3511 GCA_049614505.1 Leucothrix sp. | reverse complement strand
ACTCTTCCCAGATTACGACTTGATTTAAGCACCTCTTTTGCACGCTTATTTTCACCCCTCCTGCATTTTATTATCGAAAAAATAGCCGCCACGGTATAATCTTCACTTACTATAACTACTGAAAAGAAACACACTTGTCATGACTGAAAATAAGCGACCGCTAAACTTTGTTGAAAAAATTGTAAAAGAAGACTTAGAAAACAAAGTGGTGCAATCGGTGCAAACCCGCTTTCCACCTGAGCCCAATGGGTATTTGCACATCGGTCATGCCAAATCTATCTGCCTGAATTTTGGTATTGCCGAGACTTTTGGCGGACAGTGCAACCTGCGCTTTGATGATACCAATCCTGAAAAGGAAGACATTGAGTACGTCGAAGCCATCAAGGAAGATATTCGCTGGCTAGGGTATAACTGGTCTGGCGATGTAAAGTTCACCTCAAACTACTTTGATCAACTGCACGCTTGGGCCGTCGAGCTCATTGAAAATGGTAAAGCCTATGTTGATGATTTAGATAAGGATCAAGCGCGCGCTTCACGTGGCACACTCACAGAACCTGGCACCAACAGTCCCTACCGTGACCGCAGTGTTGCTGAAAACCTAGCGCTGTTTGAAAAAATGCGCCTTGGTGAATTTGATGAAGGTGCTTGCACATTGCGTATTAAGGGTGATATGGCCGCCTCTAATATGCACATGCGTGACCCAATCATCTACCGTATCCGCAAGGTAAACCATCATCAGACGGGTGATAAATGGTGTATTTACCCATCTTATGACTATGCACATGGCCAAGGTGATGCCATTGAAGGCGTCACGCATTCTATCTGCACCTTAGAATTTGAAGAGCACCGCCCGCTTTACAATTGGTTTATTGATAACTTATCCGTGCCAAGCAAGCCTGTTCAGCATGAGTTTTCACGACTCAATGTGAACTACACCGTCACCAGTAAGCGCAAGCTAAAACAGTTAGTTGATGACCATGTGGTTGATGGCTGGAACGACCCTCGCATGCCAACGATTTCGGGCATGCGTCGTCGAGGCTATACACCCGAAGCCGTTCGTGAGTTTATTGACAAAGCGGGGGTTTCGCGTAACAAAGGTATTACGGATGTCAGCACACTGGAATTTGCCATTCGTGAAGACTTAAACACTCATGCGACTCGCGCAATGTGTGTACTGCACCCATTGAAAGTCACCTTAACAAACTGCCCAGAAGGTACAACAGAACTGACTGCACCAGGTCACCCAAGTCGTGATGATTTAGGCGAGCGCAAATTAGCCTTTTCAAACACCTTATTGATCGACCAAGATGACTTTAGAGAGTCGGCCAACAAGCAGTATAAACGTCTGGTCATTGGGAAACGTGTGCGCCTGCGCAATGCTTATGTCATTGAAGCTGATGAGGCTGTAAAAGATAGCGACGGTAATATTATTGAGGTTAAGGCCCGAATTATCGAGGGCACATTAGGTCACAATCCAGAAGATGGCATCAAACCAAAAGGGGTTATTCATTGGGTAGATGCCACGGACAATGTTGACTGTGAAGTCCGTCTTTATGACCGATTGTTTAACGACCCCGCACCCGATGCAGGGGGCAAAGATCATATGCAGTCATTAAACCCTGACAGTTTGGTGATCTTACAGGGCTGCAAAGGCGAAAAAGGCCTTGCTAGTGCTGATAAAGAAACGCGCTTCCAATTTGAGCGAGAAGGTTATTTCATGCAAGACTCACTGTATAGCAAGCCAGGTGCACTGGTATATAATCGCGTCATTAGCCTTCGTGACACTTGGGGAAAATAGGAGAAATTATGTTAGTTGTATTTACCAATAAAAGCGGTGGCACGGTTGAAATGTTTGAAAAACCGGCCCTTGAACTGATCAATCTAATGGGACGCCGTGAAGCAGTTCCCAGCGCAATTTCAGCCGAAGACTTACCCGAAGCGCTTGAAACACTGCAAAAATCACTCGCTGAAATTAACGCCTCAGAAAAAGAGGAAGCGGCGGCAAAAGAAGCAATGGATGAAGAAGAGGATGATGACACGCCCAAAGCCGTTGGCATGAGTGCTCGCGCCTATCCACTCACTGAATTAATTAAGCAAACAATCAAAGACGGTTCGTTTTTAATGTGGGATTACAATTAGTAGGCATCATGATGAGTAAGGCTACACTGCCCAAGGTTAAAATCTATGCTACAGGCGGCACGATTGCAGGTGCCTCTGACAGCACTACCGATAATTTGCACTACCAAGCGGGTAGTATCGGCATTCAAGGATTGCTGGATGCTGTACCAGAAATCCACTCAATAGCGGATGTATCCGGTGAGCAGTTTCTGAATGTCGGCAGTCATGAAGTGCGTGCTCAAGATCTCCTCAAACTTAGCAAGCTGATCCAACATGACCTCGACAGCGGGTCTGCTGATGGCGTGGTTGTGACGCATGGTACCGATACTTTAGAGGAAACAGCTTTTTTCCTTGATATCACCGTTAAGACTGACAAGCCAATCATCGTTGTGGGGGCAATGCGGCCAGCCACGGCAATGAGTGCCGATGGCCCACTAAACTTACTGCAAGCAACCGCACTCGCTGCTAGCCAACAGGCCAAACACCGCGGTGTTATGATTGTCATGAGTGATCGCATTGAGTCTGCTTATTACGCAACAAAAACCCATGCTAATGTGCTAGATGCTTTTCGTTCAAGTGAGCAAGGATCACTCGGCCTATTCCAAAACACCACGCCCCACTTTTACTTTTGTGCCGCTACACCCACCAATAAACCATTGTTTTCCTTAGAGAGCATGGATGAAATACCTTTGGTTGATATCGTTTACAGCCACCAAGATGCCAGTGCAGACTTATTACAGGCAGCCGTTGATCGTGGTGCAAAAGGTATCGTTATCTCTGCTGCGGGTAACGGCTGGGCCTCTCCTGCACTAGAGCTAGCTGCCTTAGCGCTCAGTAAGCAAGGTTTTCCGGTTGTATTTTCAAGCAGAACGGGAAACGGCTTTGCAATTAAGCCGCCAGAACAAGGCATCGGATCAGGTTTGATAAATACACAAAAATCTCGCCTAGTGCTCATGCTCGCCATCGCGAATCACTACAGCACTACGCAGATTAATCAGTGTTTTAACGGAAGCTCCCTGTAACAGCAGAGCAACGTTATTAGAAGTCGTAGGTAAGACCAAACATGACTCTTAGATCTGATGCTTTATCACCATCAACCACTGGCGAGTCCAATATTTGATCATCGTACCAAGTCTTACGCAAACTGTGTGTTAAACCCCAGTGCTTGTTTAATGGGTACGCTGCGCTATAACCTAAGAAGTAATTCTTTGTATCACCTGTCACATCATATTTGTTGCGAACAGTGACGCCGTTGTGCATTGTCTCATCTGCATTCACGCCAAAGTAGTAATCAGAGACTTTTCTGCTCCAATAATTGACACCGATCTCAGGATACAACCGAAGCTTCGGTACATTCAGCGGAAGCAATGTCGTATACATCAAACTGCCTTCG
>JBMZDT010000304.1:0-3522 GCA_049614505.1 Leucothrix sp. | reverse complement strand
CCCGTCATATTGGCGATGGTTTGCTCCAGCGGGAGATCTTTACCCAAGATAAACAACACTTCAGACTCAATTTTCGGTGCTATCGTTTGATCCTGTGTAAGCTCACCTGATAGCACATTACTCTGAAATAACGGAGCGTATACTGGCTCTTGCAGAGCAAAGCGGTCTAAAGCTGGTTGGCTCGAAAAAGCCACTTTCCAACCACTCAACTTATTTCCAATTTGTTGATTTAATTCGATGATGTTTTTTTGCACTTGATAGCAAAATGACAAATCTTTCTGTGATAACTCATCCATTAAGGAGACGGCAACACATTTGTTACGCGCCTTCTGCATCAATATAGCAACTTGATTTTCAATCACGACGCACTCCAATTACAGTTTTAAGAATGAGCTATTCACCCATAAGCTTTGCGCGCAATGCATCCAACACTTCGTTCAAACGACGCGGTGACGTCAGTGCTGCAACAAAGCGATCTGGGCGGATAATGACAATTTTATCGCGTGCTTGGCTGAACCAATCAGACAGCTGATTATCTGAATCTTCGATACTAATACAGCCGGATGCCGTTAACCGTTCATCATGACTTAATCCACTACGTGACGGATTAGCTTGAATACATTGCGTTTGCATCTTGTTCCAGAACGCTTTGTTTTCGTCTGACATGTAATCCGTTGGATTAATACGGTAACCCACGATAGAAAACCAATCGCCTAGCACGGTATCCAACTTCTCTTTTTTACCATCAACGGTTTCGACGTTAGGTTGTATAAACAATTTGCCAACTAATGAATCTTCATAGACTTCATCGTTTTCGTGATAAACAATGCCTTTAACAATGTGTGCTTTCGGTTTAAATTTGAACTCCACTAAATGCTCACGCAAGTTATCGACTGAGTCAGTTGCTTTAAACATCCAGTCACGAATACCGGCCATAATTGGATTAGTCATGCCGAGAATAGCGCCCATGTTATCCGCTAAGCCAACTAGATCAGTAGCATGACCTCGTCTCTCGTCATCGTAACTTTGTAAAATACTTGGAGAAGCAAGACCTTTAACAACAGCGGCGACTTTCCAACCTATGTTGACCACATCTCGGATACCTGAGTTCAGCCCCTGCCCAGCCCAAGGCGGTGTAATATGCGCCGCATCACCACATAAAAGAACACGGCCTTTCACAAACGTATCAGCGACACGTGAGTTATGGGTATAGGCACGAATACGGACGATATCGAGGGTATCCACTTTGTCGCCAATGTGTCGGCGAATCAAACCTCGAATAACGTCTTCTTGGCAGATGTCTTCTTCTTTTTCATGCGGGAATAACATGAATTCCCAACGACGATGCTGGTAAGGTAAATAGATACAAACAAAGGGTCTTACCGGATCGCCATGCAACGCCGTAAAAGGCGCATCCAGAGTATCATTAGCAGCATCGACAACCACCCATTTAGCAGGGTGAGTTAAGCCGGTAAAACCAACCTCTAACTGTTTACGGATTTCAGAACGACCACCATCTGCAGCAATAACATAACCGGCTTCCAAACGGTATTCTTCGCCTGATGGGTCTGTAATCGTCAGTACTACGCCTTCGCTTTCTTCTTGAATGCTGGTCATCGAATGACCCAAGCGTAAATCTACTGAGTCAAAGCGCTTCAAACCGTCTCTTAAAGTCACTTCCAATAGCTGCTGCATAAACATGTTACGCATTGGCCAACCATATTGAGCTGTTTTCGGTTTGACTTCAGCAAAGCAAACACCACGAGCGTTGTAATAACGCAACGGCACATTAGCAATCATATCTTTAGATGCCGTATCGGCTAAACCAACACCTTGCAGTACTCGCAAGGCTTCATCATCCATGCCTACGGCTCTTGGATAAGGCAGAATTTCGGCGGATGCCTCGATCAACACTGCGTTGATATTATATAAGCCCATGTAGTTGGCCAAAGTAACGCCATTAGGGCCTCCGCCAACAATCACCACATCTACTTTTTGTGTTTTCATGAGTAAAGACCTCTATTCTGTAACGAGCGTTTGCAAGAAACGTGTGACTGCATCATTAAATGCTTGGGGTTGATCATCATGTACATAATGGCTGGCACCCTCAATGAGTACCGTTTCAACGCCATTACTAAATGCTTGAATTTCTGCGACGGTTTGTGTGGATAAGAAATCTGAGTTTCCGCCTTTCACTAGCAAGGTAGGACATTGAATGGCTTTGAATGCAGGCCACAAGTCAATGGGCTCAATGGTAAGGCGCGCTTGCGCAATACCTTGCTGGTCATGCTTCCACATCACCACTCCGTCTTGTTCACGGAACGAGTAGTTCAAACGTGCTTGCAGAGCAGGTTTGGTCAAATTAGGACGCGATTGTGTCCAAAAAGCTTCGGCTTCTTCCCATGAGGCGAAACTAAGGGGAGTATTACGCATTTCTCGACGAATACGTTCAGCTCCCTCCCCTTGTTTGGAGGAACCAGGACCAATGTCTTCGATCACCATTGCCATCACACGATCAGTATTTTGACGGGCGTATTCAACAGCATTTTGACCGCCTAGTGAGTGACCAACTAGGATGAAGCATTCAAGTGCTAAGTGCTCGATAAAATTCGTTAAGTCTTGCACATACACACTGGCGTTATAGTCTTCACTTGCTCCCCAATCACTGTCACCTCGACCTCGTTGATCCAAAGCGAAAAAAGTAAAGTCATCACCTAATGCATCTACTAGGTCCTGCCAGGTTTGCGCAAAACCGCGCAAACCATGTAACAATACGATGGGAACTTTGCCATTACCCCATTTAAGATAATGCAAGTTTAATCCATCACTGGAAAAGAAATGACTACTGCTCGACATTGCCATGGTTTTCCCCTTATCGAAAACGGCCTTTAAACAAGACCGTTCTCACATTTCGCGTCTTCAGCTTTCAAGCCGCCAAGACGCGCATGTAAACGACCACGTGTCGCAAATGACCAAATCACTAAGATTTCATCGTTTCTTGGTGCATCATTAAAAGACACCGCAATAGAGTCATAATGAGAACGTACATACAGTGCGTCTTTATGCGCTAACGGCACATCAAGAATGGCCCCAGGTGCGCCTACTTTACCCGTAGATGGCACCCAAGATTTACCTCCTCCTACTGCATCTCGAACAGGGTCAGCCGCTGGATTAGTCAAGAAGGCGTTGCCATGTTCGTATTCGCCAAAGGCACCTACTAGTACTGCTTTGCCATAACTAACAATTTCATTATCACCAGCTAGTTCTTTGATACGGCGGCCAAACTCTTTACCTAACTCAGGAGAGTGTTCAATCAATGAGGACAGGTCGTCTGTATACGTATTCGCAAAAGGGTTATGAATAGCGGCCGCAATAACGTATTTCTTTACCGGCTCACCATCGGCTAGCTTTCCGGTTTCGTTGGCCAAGGTTTCCTCATATTGATGGAACCACTTGCGGATATGATACGGGCCAAAATTAGCGTCTTTCATGGTATATCCTTTAAAATTTATTCAAAAATTG
>JBMZDT010000303.1:0-3530 GCA_049614505.1 Leucothrix sp. | reverse complement strand
CCTGCATGGTGTACTGTCTGTCTTTGGTGATGTCCAAGAACAGGCTGCCCATTTCGATAGAGCAAAAATGCAGTATTTCTTGATAAACCAAGTGGAACTGCATCTTTTCATAAGCATCAACAATACGCGCTTGCACTTGACTAGCCTTTGCAACAGCCCAACGGTCTAAGGCTAGCATGTCAGAGGGCTTTAACAGATCCGTCTCAGGGTTGAAATCATTGAGATTAGACAACAAGTAGCGCGAGGTATTACGGATTCTTCGATAAGCATCCGCCGTTCGGTTGATGATTTCATTTGAGACTGTGATTTCACGACTGTAATCAGATGATGACACCCATAGGCGTAAAATATCAGCCCCGAGCTTATTAATAACACTTTGTGGCGCAATCGTATTACCAATCGACTTAGACATTTTTTTGCCTTTAGCGTCAACCGTAAAGCCGTGGGTCAGGACATTTTTGTAAGGTGGCACACCATTCATTGCCATTGATGTCAGCAACGATGATTGGAACCAGCCACGGTGTTGATCAGAGCCCTCAAGGTACATATCCGCCTGAAAATGCAGCTCGTCACGCGTACGCAGTACAGACTCGTGAGTGGTGCCTGAGTCAAACCATACGTCTAGCGTGTCCATGGCTTTTTCGTAGTGCTCGGCATCATCACCAATCAGTGTGTTGGCATCAACGCTGTGCCAATATTCAATGCCTTCTTTTTCCATGCCTTGAGCCACTTTCTCCATAATGGCTAACGTGTCAGGGTGAAGTTCTTGAGTGTCCTTGTGTACAAATAGTGAGATGGGCACTCCCCAGTATCGCTGGCGAGAAATGCACCAGTCAGGGCGAGTTTCGATCATCTTATAAATGCGGTCAATGCCCCAGCTAGGGATCCACTGTACATCTTTGATAGCCTTAAGCGTTGCATCGCGCAAGCCCTGTTTTTCCATGCTGATAAACCACTGTGGCGTGGCTCGGAAAATAATAGGGGTTTTATGCCGCCAGCAGTGTGGGTAGCTGTGACGGATTTTTTCTGCTTTAAGTAGTTGGCCGTTTTCCTCTAGCAGTGCAATTAGCGCTTTGTTAGCTTGGTAAACATCTAGACCTGCAACAACCGGAGTGTCGTCAAGAAATACACCATCATTACCAACCGGATTGTAGACTTCCAAACCGTATTTTTGACCAACAATGTAGTCATCTGTTCCGTGTGCTGGCGCAGTGTGTACCGCACCTGTTCCACCTTCAGTGGTTACATGATCACCAAGTATAACGGGTAAGGTACGCTCATAAAAAGGGTGCTGTAGTTCGGTATGCTCTAAGGCACTTCCTAGGCAGCTGCCAACGACTTCAAATGCTTCTAAGCCATAGCGCTTTAGCGCGCTTTCCTGAAGTGTGGATTCTAGGATAATGTGACCGCGTGCGGTCTTGATAAGATTGTAGGTAAACTCGGCGTTGAGTGTGACTGCCATACTAGCAGGTAGTGTCCAAGGCGTCGTTGTCCAGATAACAAAAGCGATCGACTCTGGAGGTTCAATGCCAAATTTACTGGCAACCTCGTTCGTATTAGTCACTTGATATTTTACATCCACTGTTGGTGAGGTTTTGTCCTCATACTCAACTTCTGCTTCAGCAAGAGAAGAGCCACAGTCAAGGCACCAATTGACGGGTTTCTTACCTTTTTGTAGGTGTCCTTGCTGGATGATTTTTGCCAGAGACCTGACGATATTGGCCTCAGTTTGAAAGTTCATGGTGAGGTAAGGATTATCCCAGTCACCCAAAACACCCATTCGCTTAAAATCAATGCGTTGTGCGTCAATTTGTGTAGTAGCAAATTCACGGCATAGTTGACGGAATTTTTTTGCATCAACCTTGGCGCCGACTTTTCCTACTTTCTGCTCAACTTTTTGCTCAATGGGTAAGCCATGGCAGTCCCAACCTGGTACATAGGCTGCATCAAATCCGGCAAGGTTCTTGCTTTTCATGATGATGTCTTTCAGAACCTTGTTGACCGCATGGCCGATGTGTAAGTCGCCATTGGCATAAGGAGGGCCGTCATGCAGCACGTAGCGAGGCCGTCCAGCGGCATGCTCACGCATCGCTTGATAGAGATTATCTGATTCCCATTGTTGCAACATATCCGGCTCACGCTTAGCCAAGTTTCCACGCATAGGAAAGTCAGTGCTGGGGAGATTTAGCGTCGCTTTATAGTCGCTTGTTGTTTGTGTCACCGTCGAGTACCTGAATGAACTTTTTATAGACAGTGGAGAATATCAAGTTTTTATGTAAAAACCGATAGGTATCGCGTTAATGGCGGTTGGCGTGGATAAATATCGATCAATTTGGAAGCCAGCGGTCAGGTATTTTTGATTAAAGGCCGTGGGTGTTAGGGGTGAACCATCGTAAGGTGGTGTCGAACAAGTATGGATCGAAATATTAGGATGATATGAGATCTGATCACTTCGTTAATGATTGACAAGTATAAAGGGAATTAACAATGAGAATGCCATATAAAAACAACCCATTAATGTTAACGCTGATTGTCTTTGCAATAAGCGCTTTGTCTGTTTCCAGTGTGACTGCGCAGCCGTTTGCGAAGAGCCGCGTTATTAGTGCGGATGCTAGGCTCCAAGTCGCTAAGCCTATTGCAGGGCGTAATCGTCGCCTACAGGCAGTAACCTCTGGACGTTACCCCAAAGCAAATGCAGACCGCGTTCGGGTGTCGCAGCAGGCTAACAAGCTGCGGATTAATGTTTTGTCCAATGATCGTGGGCAGAAGCTGCGCGTGGTCGGTGTCAATTCACGTTCGGCATTAGGCGCGCAGGTGTCGATGCGCAATGGCATGGCGGTCTATCAACTCAAACAACGTTTTGTGGGAAAGGATAGCTTTTGGTACACCATGGAAGATAAGGCAGGCCGACAGCATTCTGCAAAAGTTATAGTTTGTATCTGTGATAAATAATAAACAGGATAAATAAACGGTAGTATCAGGTAGATAAAAAGATGCTATGGATTGAAAAATCAGACAAGTGGAATGGGGTGCTAGCAGGGGAGTTGGGATAATGAAAAGGCTAGTATTAATCACTGGCAGTCTTGATCCAGACAAAGGATCGTCAGGATAATAACAAGTAGAGAGAGTAACTCTAGCTTGTAAACTCATGGATTTAGAAACTATGCGCCCAATAAAAAAGAACAAGAATACACCGCTACTGGCAATACCCCTGTTGCTTAGTTCAACGGTCTTATTCGCGCCTCAGGCATTTGCTGCCCCTACTGCAAACCCTGATAATTATACGACGACAATGGGTAACAGTATTACCATTAGCCCACTAAGTAATGATCGTGCTGATATTGGTACTACATTTTTCATTGAAAAGGTTGATTCACCTGCACCGTATGGAACAGGGTCTTCAGAACTTATTGATGATGAGGATGATGATAAAATCGTCTATACGCCACCTGCGAATTTTACAGGAACAACAACGTTTTGGTACGGTATCAAAGACTCTGAAGGTTTGATTACCAGCGCACCGATTACGG
>JBMZDT010000302.1:0-3534 GCA_049614505.1 Leucothrix sp. | reverse complement strand
TTGCGAAGCATTTGATAGAGAAGGCTATCTTTGAATAAATGTTGTAATCCGGCACCGCTAAAGTAGCGAAAATCATCTAAGTGAGTTAAATGCATGAATGGAAATAAAAGAGCCGTTACAAGCCAAAACACAGGCTTCTCAATTTTTTTAAGTTGGTTCATGGTCAATCTCCGTACTGATGTGAGGGCGAATAGCTCGGAAATATATATCAGCTACTCTCATCGCCCAAAGGTATTCCTACATGGCTGATAACGAACAAGGTATTTTCCCTATCGGTGGAACAGAAAACCCACATAATCATGGCGGCTCTTGGGCGATTGTCGCGGCCATCGAAGGCGAGGAAACGCATAAGCTTTATATTGACGAAGGCTCAGATGCGCAACCCGACGTCGCAGACATACGTCAGCTGACAGAAATCACGATAAACCCCGGCACCGCAGTATCGATAATGTCAGAAGGAATTCATTCGATTCACGGTGGCGATCAGCCCTTATTGCATCTGCATCTTTATGGCAAAGGCTATGCTGCGCAGCAGGAACGCAAGGCGTTTGATTTAGAGGCTGGGACGATGCGCCGTTTTTGTTCTTGAGGATATTGGCTTTGTAGAGGATGTCCGCTAAATTACTGGCCGCGTGGAATTCGCTTTTCCTTATCATAAAATGGCAGTCGCACCACTTCGCAGTCAAAATCCTGACCTTCAGCATCTCTCAGTGTTAGCGTTTTGCCGACCCAAGGCGAAGCCTCGGTGGCAACCTCATCAAACAGCACATAAGCAATACTTTTCTCTAATGTTGGAGACCAGTCACCTACTCGAATGTGCCCGACTTGCTGTCCGTTTTCCCACAACGTACAGCCCACGGTAGCTACCCCAGCCTCGCAGACCACACCCAATAAACGCTCACCTTGCGGTAGTTTTTCTAGTGCAGCTTTGCCGACAAAATCATCCTTACTGAAATCGACAAATTTACCCAGCCCAACCGCAAACGGTGACATGCTGCGATTGATGTCAGTGCCGTAATCCAGAATGCCGGCTTCAACACGGCGAATTCCCATGACTTCTAAGGCGGCATTCTCCATGCCAAACGGCGCGCCGGCTGCTATCAAGTGATCCCATAGTGCGAGGTGATCCGTTTGAGCGTCGCTGTAAATTTCAAAGCCTAGCTCGCCTGTCCAGCCAGTGCGTGTCACTAGTAAGTCTTGTCCGCCAAAGTTAAAGGTTGCGGCTTTAAACCAAGTGAAATCTTCCGGTACATCAGCGCTTGTTGCTGCAGCCAATACCTCCAGTGATTTTGGCCCTTGAATCTGCAATACGCGTGACTTTGGATCACTGACTTCAACGTCCAAACCTTCAGAGTGTGCAATTAGCCACGTTTCAAACTCGCCATTGGCTTGTACATACCAGAAACGATCATCAGCCAATCGAATCAGTACGCCATCCATCAGCACACCACCTTGCGGTGTACAGGCGATAGCATAATGCGCGCGTCCTTGTTGTAGGTTCGCGACGCGTCGAGTCAGTACTTTCTCTAACAAAGTGACGGCATCTGGGCCGCTAATTTCCAGCGGCTTTTCAGGCACGTCAAACAGCATCACATCTCGGCGTAATTTCCAGTATTGCGCGAGTACATCGTCACCAAAGGAAATGGGGTAGAAGCGATTACAATAACAACCAAGCAAGGTGTCATCTTGCATGTACGCCGGGGCGTAGGGCGACTGCTCGAAGCGCTTGGAGTTTATGCGAACCGTTGGGTGGGAACGAGCGTGCACGAGTTTGCTACTGCTTTGCGTTGGGCTGTTATCTTCAGTCGGCATAGTCAGAGCCTTCTTTATCGAGGATTTCTTTGAGTCGATCGAAGTGTTTGTAATCGCCATAGTATTCATCCAAGCCATCGGCGACTTTGCGGGCGATTTCATCCGGCATAATTCGCAGAGGCTGGCCCGTTTGTAAGGCACGAATGTAGTTTTCCGCAGCGCGCTCAAAGTAATAGAGTCGGTTAAAGGCTTCGGAAACCGTTCGGCCAATGACCATAATGCCATGGTTGCCCATCACCATGATTTGTGTTTTTGGGTCGTTAAACAGGGCCGCGCAGCGTTCACCTTCGCTTTCAAATGCCAAGCCGCCAAAGCTCTCGTCAACCACAACACGCTCAAAAAACATCGCCGCATTTTGATCAACCGCTGGCAAAGTACTGTCGGCCAGTGACGCCAGCACCGTCGCAAAAGTGGAGTGCACGTGTAAAGCACAGCGAGCCTGCGGGCAGCGTCTGTGTAGAGAGCCGTGTAAGCCCCAAGCCGTTGGGTCTGGCGCATTGGGTTGTTCGAGTGTGGATTTGTCATTCGCGTCAAGCAGCAGCAAGTCACTGGCGCGAATCATGGAGAAATGGCTTTGATCAGGGTTAAGCAAAAACTGCGTACCATCATCATTCACTGCCAGGGAAAAATGGTTGGCAACGCCCTCATGCATATTGAGTCGCTCAGCCCAGCGAAAAGCCGCAGCGAGGTCGATGCGTTCTTGTTGGTGGTTAGTGCTTGAGTAAGTCATAGTTCCTCCAGATCGATGCTTGAATCATCTGATAATCAGCAGGCTTTTGGCAAACTATAATTTATGACGCTTAGCTAGAACTATGAGCGCTTAAAGAATTTATTCAGTAATCTGCCATCCGTGATGGCCAGCCCAATGGCAATTAGCCCGAAGCCAATCCACGCTTCAATGCCCATTTTTTCTCCCAAGAAGAGAACGCCCAAGCTAACAGCGATAGGTGGGATGAGTAAGGTAACTAACATCAAGTTGGCAGAACCAGCGCGTACCAGAATTTTGAAATAAAGCTGATAAGCAACCGCTGTCGACAGTAAAGCCACTGCGAGCAGCGCAGACCAAACTTCTAATGACAACGATAAGGTGGGCACGCCCTCAGTGAAGAAGGCAACGGGGATCATTAGCAAGGTTGCTCCGGTTAGCATGCCCAATGCATTCATTAGGGGTGGATGGCCTGCGAGGTAACGCTTTCCCCAAACACCTGCGAAGGAATAAGAAATGGCAGCACCCATGACGGCAAGTTGTGCTAGGTTTTGAAGGTCAAAATGCGTTAGCGCATCTAATCCCATAATGACGGAAACACCTAGTAAGCCAAATAAAGCGCCGATTATTTTACGCGGTGTGAGCGGCTCATCAATCAGTAGCAACCCTGCAACAACAGCCCCAAACACAGCTGTTGTGCCATTGAGAATCGAGGTTAGTCCACTATCGATCGTGACTTGTCCCCAAAAGATTAGGGAAAATGGAATGGCGTTGTTCAGTGCGCCCATCACCAGATAGCAACCCCACACTTTGCCTGACTTGGGTATTTCGATGCCCTGCCATTTGACGACAATGAACAAGGCTAGCGTAGCCCAAAAAACACGGTGCAAAGTGATGGTGAATGGCCCAAGCTCCTTCAGCGCAATTTCTGCAAAGAAAAATGACCCACCCCAAACCGTGGCTAGGCCGAGTAGTAGTAAACCGGATTTTAAGTCGATACTAGGGTGCTGAGTAAT
>JBMZDT010000301.1:0-3548 GCA_049614505.1 Leucothrix sp. | reverse complement strand
CACAATGCTAGCCGTTGTTATCTACACACTCTGGCGTAGCAACCAACGTGACGCGTTGCAAGAAGAGGCAATGGGTGACTTCATACTCATGGCCCCTACTCCATTAAGTGCATCGCTCAATTTGGACGTTGAAGAAGAGCTTCGTGAAGAGGCTTACCAAGAAGAGCCTGAAGAAATACAGGCGAGCTTTGAGGAATTGGTTGAAGAATTGGAGGAAGAGCTGTCTTCATCAGACGAATCTGGCCCAGCAGATAATCAAAACTGATCCCACGATTTATAGGGGTTCTGCATTGCATTAACTAAAACCTCTGTATTATGCTCGACGCCCTATTTAATTTTACAGCGGGAAGCAGTAATGACTGAAAAAACAATCGTCTCCACAGAGAACGCTCCTTCGGCAATCGGCCCATACTCTCAGGCGGTCACCGCTGGAAATACGACTTACATTTCAGGACAGATTCCGCTAGATCCAACCACCATGAAAGTCGAAACAGAAGACTTCGCTGAGCAAGCCGATCAGGTATTCAAAAACTTGCAGGCCGTTGCTGAAGCAGCGGGTGGTTCGTTAAAAGAGATCGTGAAAGTGAATATTTACCTGACCGACCTAGGCAACTTCTCAATGGTTAACGAAGTGATGGTTAAATACTTCAAAGCGCCATTCCCAGCGCGTGCGGCCGTTGGTATTTCACAACTACCACTGGGTGTATTGGTTGAAGTTGAAGGTGTAATGGTAGTTTAGCCCCTATCGAACTCTTAGATTAACAGCAGACTATGCGCCCAGCTCAAGCCATTATCGATTTAGCAGCCATCCGTCACAACTACGGCGTTGCTAAATCCACCGCACCCCAAGCCCGTGCCATCGCCATCATTAAAGCAAACGGCTACGGACACGGTGCTGTAGAAGTAGGCAAGACCTTATCACCTATTGCCGATGGCTTTGGTGTGGCGTGCATTGAGGAAGGCTTAGAGCTGAGAGAATCAGGAATTACCAATCCCATTCTGCTGCTAGAAGGCATATTTGATCCTGATGAATTGCCTTTAGTTGATGAATACCGATTTAGCATTGCTGTCGCAACGCATCAGCAGCTCAATTGGCTGCTAGAGTCCAACCTCAAACAACCCATCGATGTTTTCTTGAAAGTCGACAGTGGCATGCACCGTCTAGGTATAGCGCCAGCAGATACCGAAGCGTTTTACACCAAACTCAACGCCAGCCCTAAAGTAAAAAGCGTCATACTCATGACTCATTTTTCTAGTGCTGACGAACCAGAAAAAACCACAACAGACGACCAGCTTCAGCGCTTCAATAAAGCCATTGAAGGCATAGACGCGCCCAGCTCGCTCGCCAATTCTGCTGGCACGTTAGTACACCCAACCGCGCACCAGCAATTCGTCCGCCCTGGCATTATGCTTTATGGCGCTACCCCACTAGGACATAGCCACGCGACTGACGCACTGCTTAAGCCTGCTATGTCGCTACGCTCCGCCATTTTTTCAATCAGAGATCTAGCGGTTGGCGAACCCATTGGCTATGCGGGACGGTACATTTGCAACCGACCGACGCGGGTAGGTGTCGTGGCAATGGGCTACGCCGATGGTTATCCACGGCACGCGGTTGATGGCACACCCGTTTCTATCAATGGCCATCGCAGCCGCATTATTGGCAAAGTTTCTATGGATATGCTGACGGTGGATCTTACTGATTTGCCGCACATTAAAGAAGGTGCTCCCGTTGAGCTTTGGGGCAACGAGGTTCGGGCGAATGAAGTAGCCGATTGCTGCGATACTATCTCATATACACTTTTCACTGGTGTCACCAGGCGGGTTCCATTGCGCTACATCAATCACAGCGACTAGACCGTAAGACAAACACATTTCCTTTTCCCACTCATCAGAAAACTCAGTAATTGACCGTATTCAGTTGATAAGCTTGTGGGCCTATCAATAAAAATAAGCTTGTGGTCATGAATACTGGAATTGTCATTTTTACATCCCTTATTGTTGCGCCAATCGCTTGGGGCATCGCAATTTATAACCAGCTAGTCACACTAAAAAATAATGCCAAGAAGTCATGGAGCAACATCGATGTCCTCTTGAAACAGCGTAACAGTGAATTACCCAAGTTGATCGATACCTGTAAACAGCATATGAACTACGAACAAGAAACGTTGGTTCGAGTTATTGCTGCCCGAAAAAATGCAGAAGCAGCACTTCAAGCGGGCGATATCAAACAGCTAAGCAGCGCTGAACACTCCTTAGAAAATAGCCTAATCAACTTATTTTCAGTCGCTGAGGACTATCCTGAACTCAAAGCAAGTGATGCCTTTTTACGCTTACAGACACGCATTACCTCACTAGAAGACAGCATTTCTGATCGCCGAGAGTTTTATAACGAATCTGCAGCCACGATGAATACGCGGCGCGAACAGTTCCCTGATAACATTATTGCAAACGCCTTTAATTTTGAAGCCTTCCAGCTTATGGAATTCCAATTGAGTGAATTAGACGATATCTCAGTCGCTGACGCCTTTAAAAGCTGATTGCTGACCAAGCCTTGTATGTATTTATTCCCTCTCAAAGGCCTAGTGGTGTCGTTTTTTAGTAGCTGGTTTTACCCATGCTTACTAGTGGTGGCTTTCAATTTCCTAGCACCCAACCAACAACCACTCTACTTATCTCTAGTTGCCGTTATGAGCTTACTTGCCTCGCTCATATTGTTTAAACGATTAAGAACGCTCAGCGATACAAGCACCACTACCCTAAGTACCGTCACTCAGAGCTATGTAGGATTAACAGGTACCGCCATGACCCAGCCTGGCGAAGTCGGCCCTGGCCCTTTTTACCTACCGCCAACCGTTTGGTTCCGAACCATCAAACAGCGCAGCATTGATGGATTTCTCGTCACGGATGAATACGGCAGCTGCACTGTCGACCCACAAAAAGCGGAAGTCATCGCTCCCCTTTTTTACCGACAACAACACTGGTACCGTGCCATTTACCCTGGTGAAACGATTTACATCCTCGGACAGTTGAAAACGTTAAGCGGCCATTACACAGACTTAGACAAACGACAAGCTACTTTGCAATTATTAGGCAACTGGAAAAAAGATCATTTCGACATGCTAGAACGGTTTGATAAAAATGGCGATGGTAACATCGACCAACAAGAACTCACCGTAGCCAGGAAAGCAGCCGAAGCAGTGATTGATGATCATCATGACTATGAATACCGACAAACTGCATCGCATATCATCAATCAAACGGATGATGGCAGGCCCTTTATTATTTCAAGCATCCCAATTGAAACACTACTCAAACGGTACTCGTTTTGGATGATGGCTCACCTAGTTGCATGGCCTGCGCTATCGGTGATTGCTTTACTACCTTTTTTCCATACTGCTTGAATCTCTAATCTCAACAGGAAACGAAAGCATCAAAGGTACATAGTTATTGTAGGGTGTCTTCCTGACGCAAACCCCACGCTACGCGTAAGCCCTCAGCCATAATTTTTTTAGCATGTTTTCTTCTTTCAAAGCAGGCATTCTCAG
>JBMZDT010000300.1:0-3570 GCA_049614505.1 Leucothrix sp. | reverse complement strand
GAGGCGATTGCAGAGTATTTAAACGAGAAATATCCCCAGCATCCTTTGCTACCTGATGCTTTAAAGCTCAGAGCTAAAGTGCGTGAGTTATCCCGCTTCCATGATACCCGCTTGGAGCCAGCGCTACGCAAGCTGTTTGCTTATATTGCACCCGATGCGCGCGATATGACTGTCATTACCCAACAAGCGCAGCAGCTTAATAGCCGTTTAGCCGAGTTGGCGCAATTGCTCAGCTCGATTGCTCAAGATGGTGACACAGGGTACACGTTTCAAACGCTACTAACCCTCGGTGATTGTGGTTTTGCGATTAGCTTTTTGTGGATTGAACAGCTTAGCCAGACAATGGGGTTCGCTATCGTCTGGCCGCCAATTGTTATCGATTACAAAGCACATATTCAAACCTTGGATGCGGTTGCAGAGGAGCTGGCGGACTACCAACCTAAGCTAACACAGTGGCTAGCCACGACAACACTGTCATGAGACTAGATCAATCAACATGGTTGGAAGTTGAACACTATTTATCAAGCCAGCCACGCTGTATCCTGATTCCTACTGGCTCAACTGAGCAACACGGCCCAATGGGCTTAATTGGCACGGATGCTTTATGTGCGGAGTCTATCGCCACTCAAGCAGGCGAGTTGGGTTCAATAGTAGTGGCACCGACGCTGGCTTACACGCCTGCGCCATTTAATACCCATTTTCCTGGCACGGTATCAATCTCTGCTGCGCTTTTTGCACGTCTTGCAAGTGAGATTATTCAGCAATTAATTGATCAGGGGTTTGAGTATCTGTACTTTTTGAATGGTCATGGTGCTAACCTTGAACCGCTCAGGCAGTGCATCAAACAGTTCCCTACAGCCAATATTCGATTAAAGAGTTGGTGGGATTTTGCAGAAGTCAATAGGCTACGTCAGGAATACTATGGTGATTGGGAAGGCATGCACGCCACACCCTCAGAAATTGCCATTACTCAGGCGACCCACCGAACGATAACATCTGAACTTGCAATGACGCCTCCTAGAAAGCTAACCCCTCAATACATTCGTGATCATTCAGGCGACAAGCATGGACCGCCAGATGAGCATCGTGCTCAATTCCCTGACGGCAGGGCTGGGTCACACTCTGCACTGGCTAGGCCAGAGCATGGCAGAGCACTATTAGATGCTGCTAGCCGTGCATTGATTAAAGATTGTGAACAATTTGTAGAAACGCGCTGAACAACCATCAGAAATGCACTACTTATGCGGGTTGACTAAACTATTTTGCAAAAAAGTAAAAAAACTTTGGTTTTTAGGTCAACCGTTTGTCAGTTAGTGCGTTAACCTAATAATCAGTAGAAAACCTGATTACTCCCCTTAGTTGATTTAAGTCCTAGTTAAATCAACCCTTGTCCGGCAGCCATGCCCCTAGCTTAATAGCATGGCTGTCGGAATTTTACTTTTTGGCTCTACTTCCCTAACGCACGTCCTACTCTACGCGGATCAGCGCCGCCCTGCATGCCATCGGCATTGATCGTGATACCGTGCAGTCCAGAATTAAGGTCGCGCACATTGACTTTGTGCCCGAGCGCTTCAAGATCTTCTTTGATTCCAGCGATATCGGTGCCTTTTTCAAGATCGGTCGAACCATTACGGTTGACAAAATGCGGCATGCTAATAGCAGCTTGGATATCCATATTCCACTCCATCACACCTAGCATCGTTTTAGCCACGTAGTTGATAATGCGGCTACCGCCAGGCGAGCCAATCACCATGGTCAGATTATCGTCTTTATCAAACACCATAAATGGTGACATGGAGCTACGTGGTCGCTTGCCGGGCTGTACGCGGTTAGCCACTAACGCGCCATTTTTCTCTTCGCTAAACGAGAAGTCAGTGAGCTGATTGTTAAGTAAGAAGCCACGTACCATAACCGTAGAGCCAAAAGCCATTTCGATACTAGAGGTCATGGAGAAACCGTTGCCATCTTTGTCAACAATACTAAAGTGCGTGGTGCTAGGTTGCTCTGGGGATTTGGATTGCAGCCAGTTTTTATCGGCATTCGGTGGTGTACCCGCCGTCGCTTTACCCATGTCTTTATCGGTAATGAGCTTTGCACGCTCAGCGAGGTAGCCGCCATCAATCAGCCCTTCAACAGGTACATTAACAAAATCTGCATCGGCCATGTATTTGCCACGATCTGCATAAGCCAATTTACCTGCTTGAGCGAACAAGTGAACGGATTCAGGCGATAGGGGTTCAAGTTTATCCAAGCCCTTGTCTTCCAGCAATTTAAGGATTTGGATAACCGTCATGCCACCTGATGTAGGCGGCCCCATTCCACAAACTTTGTACTGCTTATAAGGAGCGCAAACCGGTGGCCGCTCAATGGCTTCGTAATTAATCATGTCTTCAGTGGTGAGCAGACCTGGGTTGTCCGCGGCGGTCATACGTACTGCACCTACAATATCTAACGCAATCTGACCTTTGTAGAAACCTTTGGAGCCGAGCAGGGCAATACGGCGTAAGGTCATGGCAAATTCGGGGTTTTTCTTCATAACGCCCGCTTGTAACGGTTTACCACCGGGGAAGAAATAATGCCAAGTGTCTTCGTAACGTCCAAGTGCAGGGTTGGTTCCTCTAGCGATAGATACAGCGAGTTTGGGCGATACTTCAAACCCTTCTTCACTCAGTTTGATGGCATCTTCAAACAGCTCTGCCCAAGGTAGTTTGCCGTATTTTTTGTGGACTTTTTCCATCATGGCAACAACACCCGGGACACCCACCGCACGTCCGCCTGCCAGTGCTTCCCACCAGCTCATGTTCTTACCGTTTTCTTGAAACAGCTTGCCATCAGCCATCATGGGGGCCTTTTCACGGCCGTCATAGCTGGATAGGGCTTTTTCTTTATTGTCCCAGTACAGTGCAAAAGCACCGCCACCGATGCCGCTAGATTCTGGTTCTACTAAGTTTAAAACCATTTGTACAGCGATTGCGGCATCGATAGCGCTACCGCCTTTCTCGATAATGCGCATTCCTGCTTCACTGGCATAGGGGTTGGCCGATGAGACCAAGTACTCGCTAGCCTTTACAAGGTTTTGCTCGATTCGGCCATTGCCAAACTCTGGGTAGCGGGATTCTTTGGCAAGTACGGTGCTACTGAGGAGGGCGATGCTAATCGCGGTTGTCAGCAGGGTAGTGACTCGTTTCATAATAAGCTCCTGTTTGTTGTGATTAATGCGTGGTGGAGAGGTTTCAGGGGTTATTCTGATACTATTGGTGGGGTAAATCAATTCTGTTTTGGTTGAAAATAATACTAAATCTTGGGTGGGCTTGTGGTGTTTGATTTACTGCGCCCCTCGTTGTTGGGGTGGTGTGTGACTGATTTTTTGCGGAACTCGGAAGGTCTTCGTAAATCAAAGACCACAAGCCCTGCGGCGGCTGAGGTTTAGGGTTAATGCCAAGGGACTAATAACATCGCAAATGGGAAACCCAGTGGAATAGGCATTAAGGCAAAGTAGATGTTAAATGTTGCGGGCGGGGTTGTTTGAAAAAGTGGTGTTTTATTAGGTGCTTTCATTAAGGGAGTGAT
>JBMZDT010000299.1:0-3582 GCA_049614505.1 Leucothrix sp. | reverse complement strand
CGTATGGCATACTCTCGATGATCATCCTGACAGGGGCCTTGATTGCTAACCAACAATCACCTGCACAGCAGCTGAGCCTAAAATCAACCCGCTCCAGCTTGAAAATATCATCAGCGATGTTGTTGCAATGCCTACCGCTCATGGTCATTGTGTTTATCTTCATGCCCCGTTTTTCACCGCTTTGGTCAATCCCAAGCTTTGAAAGCCACGCAAAAACAGGCATCACCGACAGCATGGCGCCTGGCGATATTGCTAATCTGAGCAAATCGGACGAGCTCGCATTCAGAGCAACATTTAAGGGCCGCATACCAAGGTCTGATGAGCTTTATTGGCGTGGTCTGGTTTTAAATCACTTTGATGGAAAAAGCTGGCAACAATTGTCTGAAGACTATGATGTTTCTGAGCTAAAAAGCCAATTGCAATACAATATGGCTTGGAATGACGCTCGAGTAGATGTTACCGGCGAGCCGTTCGAATACGAAGCGATTTACGAAAAAACGGGGCAACCTTGGCTTTTCACCCTAACCCCAACCACCGAAGCAGATGGCAGCACCATAAAATTTGGCGATTACCGAGTGATGTCACGTGGCGATATACAATCTCCATTAATGGTAAAAGCAGTCAGCTATCCAGATTCAAAACGTGATCTCAACCTTACAGATTACGCACGATCACTCGCACTACAGCTACCTGCCGAAGGTGATGAGAAAACACGGTCATTCGCAAAGCAACTAAGGGAAAACTCCAAAAGTGATGCGCACTATGTCGAAAAGGTGCTAGAACGCTTCACGGAACAGTCTTATTTCTACACCCTTCGCCCACCTTTACTAGGTGATAACGATACAATCGATAAATTCTTATTTGAAACGCAGCGAGGCTTTTGCTCTCACTATTCCGGCAGCTTTGTATATATGATGCGTGCAGCAGGTGTTCCTGCACGTATTGTTGTTGGGTATTTGGGTGGGAAATGGAATAACACAGGCGACTATCTCGCCGTCCGCCAGTATGACGCGCATGCATGGGCAGAAGTCTGGCTCGAAGGAGAAGGATGGCGACGTGTTGACCCAACTTCTAAAGTTGCCCCATCACGCGTTGAAGGTGGCCTAGAAGCTGCTGTTGAATACGAAGGTAGCTTCTTAGAAGACAGCCCTTTCTCAGCGCAAAATTTCAAATGGCTGGATGGTATTCGTGAAAAGATGGATGCGATGCAATATGGCTGGCGACGCTGGGTTTTGGGGTATGATGATGAGTCACAGGCTGATTTGTTGAAAACTGTGCTAGCCAAGATATCGGCTGTTCCACTCGCAGCTCTAATCGGTGCACTGTTCCTGGGTGTCTTTTTGCTGTGGTTTGTTATGCTGGGGCTGGCGCGACAACAAGTTTATGAAGCCTATGAGCATCGACTGTATCGGAAATTTTGCAAGCGCTTAAGTAAATATGGGTTAATTCGTGAGCCACAGCAAACCCCTCACGAATTTGCCATGATTGCTAGTAAGAGGTTTCCTGAAAAGGCTGATGTGATACTGGAGCTTTCAGCACTTTACCAAGAACTTTGTTTCGTTCCAGACGGTGACGCTAACAGCAAAGATAAACTTAAAAGAATGCGGCAATTGCTACGACAACTAAAACCTCGGAATACAGGGTATCGGCAACAATCTTTGCCAGCGTCCTAATCTGCATTAGCCTCAAAAGCAAAAGCTAATGCATTCAGATTTTCAATACTACCGTCAACAACCGCCCAAAGCTGCTCCATTAATGCTTGCCCGAGCAGTGTAGCTGCCTTGGCTTTTACTTTTTTCGCTCTTGTCTCGTAAGGTACCGAGCCAGCTAGATCATGAAATACACTAATGCTGCTACCCGGTTTAAGGGTGAATATAACTGTCGCTTGTGTTTCGGTTATATTTTCATCAGCCACTGCTAACACGCGATCTCTCAATGCGACTAATGACGGGATTTCACATATAGCATCATCGAAGCTAGTAATTGCTGCAGTATCATAGCCGTTCAACACCATTGCAGTAGTCATTCGATAACTGAATTTGGCTTCTAGACCGGTCTTTGGCTCTGGAATATCACATACCTTAAGCCACGGAGCTTGAGTGCGTATTTCAACTTTTTCAATGGCTTCTGGTTTGATGTGATGTGTGTCACGCGCTTCGATAATCGCCTCTAAAGCGGCGTGCGTGCCATGACAACAAGCATGTAATTTGTGCTGTACTGATTCGAACACATAAGTCTCACCCAAGTTATCAAAAGCTTGTGCATTACACTCTGCGTGGTGAGTCCACGCCAAGCCCTGTTCACACTCCAATGCATCAGGTCGCGAAACGAAACCCGCTGCGGCTAATTTTGCCGCTTCTACACCGTTTGCTGCAGCCATCCCTGCATGATAAGGCTTACCCATTGTGCCAAACTGGCACTTCAGGCCAGAAGTGCGAGTAGCAGCCAGACCCAGTGCATATTGCGTTTGCTCAACAGATAATTTCAATAACCGTGCTGCAGCAACGGTGGCACCAATGCTTCCTGCCGTTGCAGTCTGGTGAAAGCCTTTGTTGTAATGCGAGCGTCCCAACCAGTCACCAAACCGACACGAAGCCTCCATGCCCATCAATACAGCATCTAACCATTCATCACGGCTGCTACCGATTTGTTGTGCCATAGCAAGCGCCGCAGGGATAATGCCAACACTTGGGTGACCAATATGCAGAAAATGTGTGTCGTCATAGTCTAAAGCATGGGAAATAGCACCATTAGCCAATGCCGCTGAGCGTGCTGGGAATGCTTTTGTGCTGCCAAAAATATTGGCTTGCGCAGAGCCACCTTCATCTTCGGCCACGCTCCTAACAACCTGACTAACTGGCTCATCACGCCCAGCAATACTTACTGCTAACCAATCAAGGACTGATAGTCTTGTAATTTGCCTTGCGCTCTCCGGAATATCGCCTGCCGCTGTGTTAACAGCGTAATTAGCGATGCAATTAGTGATAGACATATTGGTCATAGGGTTTCCTTTGGGCATGAGTGCTCTTTGTGTAATACAACATTTACAGTGAAGCTTAGAATAAACTCCCCTGCCTTGGGACATCACTAACACCAGGTCCATTCCATTGGCATTCGTTGAGATTTAGTTTGCCGTTGTAAAATAACAAACCTTCGGCTTCTAATAGTTGCTTTTGTTTACCAGCTTCAGGTCGCTGACTAATCTTGCCTTGTGAATTGATAACGCGCTGCCATGGTACGTCATCAGGGCAGGCTGCCATTGCTAAGCCCACCCAACGAGAGGATGAGGTAGCATAGTCCTCAGCACTAATGTCCTCAGGGGAAGGTATTAACTTGGCAAGTTGCCCATACGTCGCCACTCTTGCGTAAGGGATTTGGCGTACCAGCAACCATACTTGTTCGTAATAGGCTTGCTGATTAGGTGGCGAGTGATAATTCATAACAAAGCTTTTCCTCTAAAACATCAAGACTACGCGTCATCGCACAACTCAGCAATATTATGCGCTCGCCAACTCTAATCGGTAATATTTTCTATACACAACAATTAGTTTTTGTCAATTGTACGTTCAGCTAGTTTTAGGT
>JBMZDT010000298.1:0-3583 GCA_049614505.1 Leucothrix sp. | reverse complement strand
CCGTTGTTGAGCAGGGGCTAAAGAGCGAGATAATGGCGCCTCCTTACCCTGAATACACCCAATTGCTGCTAAAGTCGGTTCCAGAAATGGACCCTGATTGGTTGAGCAATTTAGTAGGCGGCCGTGATCAGGCTGGTGCGTAATGTAATTTTACAGCCATGAATGATAGGTGGGATTTTTTGACAGGCATAAAAAAGCCCCGCATAAAAAATGCGGGGAATATATGAATATAATTAACAACTGCTCGCACTAAGTAAGTGTTGTTAATCAGTATGTTATTGGTCTGTGGGATATTAGGCAACGTGAATATTTTCACAGAGAGGTACAGCCATTATGGATAAAATAAACACATAATATTGCGAGACTCCTTACTAAAAGCCGCTATTCTGGCATTTCACCTAAAGTATTCAGCAACCCCAGTAGATAAAGCAAACGCTCCATACTGACCCCACCCAAACGCTTACGCAGCCGACTCAGCACATTAGTCGCGTGACTCATTGAAATTGAAGTATGGTCTTTAAACTGTTTCATCGTTTGACCACTGGCTTTATATTTTAATATCGCAATTTCAGTGGGGGTCAACGTTGCCAAGATAGGCATAATAAATTTATGCGCCAAATCTTCATGGTTGAATACCCGCTCATGAAACAAACGCGTTATGGCGACTAACGTTTCTAGCGTGTTTGCTTTGAGCTGATTAAATTCATCATCTTCTTTATAGCTAATGACACTCGCCCCCGCTCCCCCTCTTTCTTCATAAGACATTGGGATCGATAGGGCATTTTTGATGCCATACTGCTCTCTAGCAAGCGTGATAACCGCTAATTCTTCTTGTGTAACCAACCCTTTTAATTCATGTTCGCGCCAATCCATTGGCTTCATGTAGCCTTCAGTAATACGACGCACAGTGAAATCATATTTTTGCAGCTGCTCTTTCGCATACTGGTCAATAAAACCTTGTGGATAGGACTCGGTCGACAAAAAGACTGTCGCCATGTCAGTCATCACTTCAATCTGAATCTTAGGAACAAAGGTATAGGTTGCGCCATCGTAGCCCAACTGCCTAAGGAATTTTTCATACACTCGGAAGTTATCGTCTAATGACACGGGTTTTGAAAAATGCAGCTCGCTAATAAAGCGAGGCACGAACTCATGCGCTAATATCATATCCCCTCCCCAAGGTTTTTTCTGTTTCAGAGTTTTTAGCACTCTACTCGTCATTCTACAAGAAATCAGTGCTACAATCCCCCCTCTTTTTTGATAGTGCAGCATTTTAGGAGCTAATAATGCGCAAAGTAGGTTTCGTCGGTTGGCGTGGCATGGTGGGTTCTGTCCTAATGGATAGGATGCGTTCTGAGGATGACTTTCAAGGCTTTGAGCCCGTATTTTTCACCACCTCACAGGCAGGTAAACCAGGCCCTGACGTAGGTACCGGATCGAAACCGCTTGAAGATGCCACCAATATCGACAAGCTTGCCGAGATGGACATTATTTTATCTTGTCAAGGTGGTGACTACACAACAGCAATCTACTCATCTTTACGTGAGCGCTGGGATGGCTACTGGATTGATGCAGCGTCCACATTGCGCATGACAGATGACAGCATTATCGTGCTTGACCCCGTCAATCGGGATGTCATTAATGCCGGACTTGAAAGTGGTGTTAAAAACTACATCGGCGGAAACTGCACGGTTTCACTAATGCTAATGGCGCTTGGAGGACTATTTGAGAAAGACCTCATTGACTGGGTTAGCTCGATGACTTATCAAGCAGCCAGTGGTTCTGGTGCAAAACATATGCGCGAACTGCTAACACAGATGGGGGAGCTTGAAACCGAAGTTAGTGATTTATTGGCTGATCCTTACTCGGCTATTTTGGATATTGACACCAAAGTCACCGCAAAAATGAATGCTGATGATTTAAGCAAAGCGCACTGGGGCGTGCCATTGGCAGGCAGCTTAATTCCTTGGATCGATAAGCCTGTTGAAAACGGTCAAACCAAAGAAGAGTGGAAAGGCTTAGTTGAGACGAACAAAATCCTTGGTAACCAGGCTGCTACTCAAATACCTATTGATGGTCAATGTGTCAGAATTGGTTCCATGCGCTGCCATTCTCAAGCATTTACTATTAAGCTGAAGCAAGATCTTCCCCTTGCTGAAATTGAATCCATTATTGCTAACCACAATGAATGGGTAACCGTCGTACCCAATGATAAAGAATCAACCATGCAGGATCTTACGCCGATGAAAACATCAGGCACACTCTCTATTCCTGTGGGTAGAATTCGCAAGATGAACCTAGGGCCAGAATACTTGACGGCTTTTACCGTGGGTGATCAGTTATTATGGGGGGCTGCTGAGCCAGTGCGCCGTATGCTGAAGATTACGCTGGGTTATATTGACTGATAAGTTTTCGGTTTGGAAAAGGCTGGCATTGCAGCCTTTTCTATCAGCACCCATTCAATGACAGCTGATGATATTACAAGCGATAACGCTGCAAGCTTTCCAAATCATTACTCATCACCTCAGCCTTAAACGTTAACCAAATGCGTTTAAGTGACACTCCGTAGCTTCTCTCAAACGTTCTTGCAAACCCTTGACCTGCCGCAACCTCTAATACCAATCTTTTAAAATGTTTTGGGTTTTGCTGGTATAAATAATTCACAAATAGCCCACTTTGCGCATAGAACATTGAGTTCCTCATGCCAAACTGCTTAGCTTTTTTTGGAAATAACAGTGAACGGGTCTCATTAGGCGTTATCGATTGATCACTACGCAATCCTTTTATCGCGTCAGCAAAGGATGTTCGCTCTGCTCCTGCACCATCAGAAACAAAAACAGCCAAGCCTTCTTGAAACCAAGCAGGTACCTCAGAGTGATAACGAAGCATCCCTAGTTTTTGCTCAAAATGCAGGTGTGACAATTCGTGCTGAAGTAAAGACGGCAAGGTGTCTTTTGCCCTAGATGTTACATAAAGCGTTTGATTAACCACGCAGCCTCTGGCTAAGCGAACGATACAATAACGCTTTGCACTGTTCTCTGAATTTAATAGGTAAACGTAAATGGGCTTGCTAAATGCAGCATATTGTCTTTGTTCAATAATAGCTGCTTTTTTATCGAGGTGACGTTTCACCTCCAGCGCCATTGCCTTAGCGCCTGACTCATACGCGATGCGTGGGTCATCGGCTAACCGTACAAAACCACGTTTTGTCATAGTACGAGTTAGATTGGGTGCTGAAGTCACTGCATTTGACGGTGCTTTCACCCCTTCACCACCACAAGCACTGATTAGCAGCGCAACACCTAACCAAACTAGGCAACTGATCCATTTCATAGTCATTGCAAGCCCATCTTTTATAATTAGTTTAATCATTCATTATACGTATCGTAAGCCACAACACATTAATTATACCGCCAGCATTTTACAAAAAATTTACATACTACAAATCAAGATGGCATAGACTGGCTCGGTCAATAAAACAATAAACGAGTTTATTATGCGATTAATTCAGTTCATGTTGCTAAGCCTGCTACTCAGTAGCACAGTTTTTTCCGCGCCAATTACCACAGAGCAAGTACCCGCC
>JBMZDT010000297.1:0-3606 GCA_049614505.1 Leucothrix sp. | reverse complement strand
AAATGACTTTGCTGAAGCACCAGACCTTGTTAAAGCCAAACGTCGTTTTATGGAAGGTGAGTCATGAAAGCGCCTGTACCAGAGTCGCGCTTAGCTCGGGCGGGCATTGCTGGGGCGACGGCGTTTAAAATAGGTATAGGTGAGCTACGCCATAAAGCGAAACGCCCTTTCATGTCGGCACAAGAGAGTGTGGCAGAAAAAGCACTGCTTGATGATAAGCATGCACAGCTATTATTTAACGCGCTAACACAACTTCGAGGAACCGCTTTAAAGCTCGCTCAAATGCTTGGCATGGAACTGGATATTCTGCCTGAAAAATACCGCAAAGAATTAGAAAAATCCTTTCATAAAGTACCACCATTGAACCGCGTGTTAGTACGTAAAGTTATTCAAGAAGAATTTGGGCAAACACCAGATGCCTTATTTAAACAGTTTGATGCTAATGCTTTTGCAGCCGCAAGCTTAGGGCAGGTTCACGCCGCTACCTTGTCAAATGGTGCTGCGGTGGCAGTAAAGATTCAATACCCAGGGATTCATATCGCGATGGAAAGCGATATGAGCCTAATGCGAAAAATGGCCGTTGGCATGCCTAATTCAACTATTGTTAAACAATCAATTGATGAGGTGCATTCGCGGCTAAAAGAGGAAGTAGATTATCGTTTAGAAGCTGAAAGTACGCAGTGGTTTCGCGATAATTTAACGGTTGATGGCGTGACTGTACCGCGCATTTACAGTAACTACTGTAGCGAACGCGTGCTAACCATAGAGTTTTGTCAAGGCAAGCATCTAGACGACTGGCTAGCAGGAAATCCATCACAAGCCTTACGCAACCAAGTTGCACAGCGTTTGTATGATTTATTTGTTCATTCCGTGTTGAACTTACGCAGGATGCACGCAGATCCAAACCCTGGAAACTATTTGTTTCAGGAAAATGGGGAAATAGCCCTTATTGACTTTGGCTGTGTAAAACAACTTTCAGCACAATTTACAGAAGTGCTTCCCAAATTGTTGAAAGCCTATCAGGACGATGACCCTATAGCGTTGTTAGCTGCCTACAAAGCGCTGGGGATGGAGTACGCAGCAGAAGATGTGTATGAGCAAGTTCTCCGCCCCTTTGGCCAGTGGCTAACACAGCCAGTTCATGAGGAAACATTTGATTTTGCTAAGAACAATGATTATACGCGCCAAGGTAAAGCGCTTATTCAACGCGTAGCCAACTTATCAGGTGTTAACAGTTTAGCGGAAGAC
This sequence comes from Leucothrix sp., assembly GCA_049614505.1. Lineage (GTDB taxonomy): Bacteria > Pseudomonadota > Gammaproteobacteria > Thiotrichales > Thiotrichaceae > Leucothrix. Next base: position 2,358 of record JBMZDT010000297.1, on the reverse strand, counting down.
TTTATCTTTTTTGATCGAACGCTTTATGGCCTGATGAAAATATTTGAGCGCATGGGCGCAACAGTTCGCATGCGACAGCATTGGGAAAGACTCACACAACAACCTGGTTAAAGCCTGCTGCGCGGGATGTGCCTTCTTAATCTAAATGAGAATTATTTTCATTTAATCTTCTAAACGGTATTGCGAATCATTCTTATTTGCAATACCATCTTTTTATGAATTCTAGATTGAGAAGCCCCATGACAATCATTAAACAGACTATTTTTTTAAGTAGCCTAATAGCCTTAAGCAGTTTCTCTGCTACCCACGCTGCTAGTGAAGAAGTCAATCTTTACTCTGCACGCAAGGAACAATTGATCAAACCCTTGCTAGATAAATTCACTGAGCAGACCCATATCAAGGTTAATTTGGTAACCGGTAAGGCTGATGCGTTGCTAAAACGCTTGACCACAGAAGGTGCCAACAGCCCGGCCGATATTTTGATAACCACCGATGCTGGACGCCTACACCGTGCAAAAGTGGCAGAGGTCTTACAACCGGTCGAGTCAGATACTTTAGATGCTGCTGTTCCTGAACACTTAAGAGACCCTAACGGACTATGGTTTGGCTTATCGCTACGGGCCCGCCCTATTTTCTACGTAAAGGGAAAAGTTGACCCAGCTGAGTTATCAACTTACGAAGCCCTAAGCGACCCTAAGTGGAAACGCCGTATTTGCATTCGCTCCTCTGGCAATATTTATAACCAATCGCTTGTCGCCTCGATGCTAGCAACAGGTGAGGCCAGCAAAGTAGAAACGTGGGCAAAAGGTTTTGTTGCTAACTTTGCACAGCCACCCAGAGGGGGCGATCGCGATCAGATCAAAGCTGCCGCTGCGGGCATTTGTGATATTGCCATTGCCAATACCTACTACTATGGTGGCATGTTAAAAAGCAAAGATGCCAAACAAGTTGAAGCCGCTAATAAAGTCGCTATTTTCTGGCCTAATCAAGATGATCGAGGTACTCATGTCAATATTAGTGGCATTGCAATGACCAAAGCCGCTAAAAACACTGACAACGCAAAGCAGCTGATGGAGTTCTTAGCCAATGAAGAGTCACAAGCTTGGTATGCACAAATTAATAGTGAGTTTCCGGTACGTGAAGGAGTTGCTTGGAGTGAAGACCTTCAGAAATGGGGCAAGTTTAAAGCGGATGAGCTATCACTGACTAAACTTGGTGAGAATAATGCTGATGCGGTGCGTTTGATGGATCGTGCTCGCTGGAAATAACGCTTTAAAGACCTCCCTGAGATGCCTGCTGACCTCATTCATCAGCAGGCATTTTTTTAATATCAGCGGCTACACTGCGCTTGGGAGCGTGCGCCTGCTTTTCTCAATGCGTGAATAATCCGTTCGTTACCTTTATCAATCGCAAGGTCAAGCGGCATAATGGTCTTACAACGACCACCATTAATATCAAGGTTAACGTTCACTCGGTAACGGAGCAACAAATGCACCGCTTTGAGGTTTTGAGAACTAATTGCCGCATACAAGGGCGTATTGCCATATAAGCCAGTGTGGTTGACGTTCACACCATTCTTAATCAGCCACTCCCAGTAACGTAATGACGCCTGATCTTCAGAGTAACCAATCAAATGGGCTAACGGGTTCTGACGCGGGCCACTAATAGGTACCGCAAACCGCCGCAAAAATGCGATGACCTTCATTTTTGAGGATGACACTGCAATACTCATAAGTGATTCTTTTTTACTATCAAAATTAGCACCTGCGGCAATAAGCTGCTGCATACGCTCTACCGCACCACGCCGTGCCGCGTTACTCAGCTGATTATTTAACGTGCCTATTTCTAAATGTAGATCGTTGATGTTGATAGAACCTCGAGGATTCAAGCATTTCATTAATGCCATGCCGCGTGCTTTAGTTTCCCCTTCAGTGATCGCAGGCCTAACCGTACGACACCAATTGTGTTGGCCAGCACCGTTTTCATTCCAGCGCCCACCAGAAAGCCCACAGCGCGCTGCTTTTTGTGTACGAAATTGATAAACCGCTTTGGCCGAGTAAGTACCGCAAGCACTTTGCTCTTTTTCAAAAATAGCCGCATTTGCACCACTGGCTGCAATTAAAAAAGCAACTGAAACTGTCAATTTAGCGAGGGTAGTCTGTTTCATGATATTTCCTTTATCTATAGTTAAATGTGTCTGTCACTAAGCAACATCTATACAGACGGTAGGAAATTAGAATCTTTACTGGGGGAGTGGAATATTTTATTTCAGCGCCTAAAATTAGCGCACCACAATCATCAACTCTGATCAAATGCTGGGCCGAGCGCACGGATCATGTTTTGCGCCATTACTAACTT
>JBMZDT010000296.1:0-3608 GCA_049614505.1 Leucothrix sp. | reverse complement strand
CTGATCATCCAAAGCAGGGTGGTCGTTTTGATTTGCCGATTGCAATTGGTATTTTAGCCGCCTCTCAACAGGTGGAGCAGGTAGCTTTAGACTCCTATGAGTTCATTGGTGAGTTGGCACTGAGTGGTCAGCTACGCAACGTGAACGCCGTTTTACCAACCGCTTTTGCTGCTCACCACAAAGGTCGTGCGATTATCCTACCCGAAGGGAATGCACAGGAAGCAGGGATAATTGAAAGTGCCTTAGTGTTTCCCTGTACTGACCTGATGTCGGTGGTAAAGCATCTGAATAATCAACAGCTACTAGGGGCCTTTACTCGTAAGCAATCAGAGCTAAGCACAACTTATGATTTGGACTTGTCAGATGTTAAAGGGCAGTTTCAAGCGAAACGTGCTTTAGAAATAGCTGCTGCAGGAGGTCATCATTTGTTGATGATCGGGCCGCCAGGAACAGGTAAAACGATGTTAGCAAGTCGTCTGTCAGGTATTTTGCCAGAGATGACACAAGAAGAGGCTTTGGAGTCAGCATCAATTGCTTCAGTGAGTCATCAAGGTTTTGATTTTGACAGTTGGTCAAAACGGCCATTTCGCGAGCCTCACCACACAGCATCGGCAGTAGCACTGGTTGGAGGCGGTTCAAAAATTATGCCTGGTGAAATCTCATTAGCTCATAACGGCGTGTTGTTTCTAGATGAGTTGACTGAGTTTAAAGGTAACGTTTTGGATGTCTTGAGAGAGCCATTAGAAACTGGACGGATAACGTTGTCGCGGGCTGCGCGCCAGGCGGATTACCCCGCACGTTTTCAATTGGTTGCGGCAATGAATTATTGCCCACAAGGGTTAGACTGCTCTGATAGCTCGAAACAATGTGAATGCACAGCCGTCCAACAGCGCCGTTATCGTAACCGAATCTCTGCGCCTTTTTTAGATCGTATTGATATACAGATCGATGTGCCTCGCTTGACGCATGCGGAGTTGAGTAATCACGAGCAAGCGGAAACAAGTGAAACGGTTAGAGAGCGAGTGTGTAAGGCCAGAACAATCCAGCAGCAACGACAGAATATGCCAAATCATGCGATGGGAACCAAAGAAGTTGCTGATCATTGCGTGCTTTCAACTACTGACGAAAAATTGTTAGGGCAGGTGGTCGATGCATTTAAGCTATCAGCACGTGCTTGTCATCGAATTTTAAAGGTTGCCAGAAGCATTGCAGACTTGCAGGAGTCTGAAATGATCCAGACTGCTCATCTGACTGAAGCTATCTCTTATCGAGCTATGGAGAAGAGTTGATCGGGTTTAGATGCCCAGATTATGGCTTTGTGAGAACACAAGGCCTTAGCATATCTAAGACCTGTTAATAGAAGGGGGTTACAACTGTAGCCTGAAGCTAAACAAATAAGTTATTTAGATAGCCATTAGCATCGGCACCTGAAGTTAAGGCAAAGTTAGTCAGGTTTGGGAAAATAGTGGGCATTAATGTGTTATCAACGCCGAACCATCTGCAAATTGACGCATTGAGTTGATCCTGTGCTAATGACGGGATAATACGGCCTTGTGCATTGAAGTCATCATCACCATCTAAAGTAAGGTCCGGTAAAGTACCTAACATCTTACCGCCATTCAGATTGCCTGCTCCTAAACTACCGTCGCCGCCCATTACAATATGGTGAGCGCCCCAGGCATGATCAGTACCATCCCCGTTGTTACTCAGGCTACGGCCAAAGTCAGACATAGTAAATGTGGTTACCTTGTTGGCATGTCCCAGTTCTTCCATCGCGTTCTGAAACTTGCCCAGTGCTAAGCTAAGTTGGCGTAACAACAGTGGGTGTTTAGAGGCCTGAGCGCTGTGTGTGTCAAAGCCCCCTAATTTAATCATGAAAATTTGCCGATTATGTTCTGCCCCTGCACTAAAGGCATTCTTTGCCCCAATGTCGATCATTTTAGCTACTGCTTCCAGTTCTGAGATCAAACCACCGCCAATCTCATCACCAAACCCAGTTGTGCTTTTATCTGGGACTGAAAACAAATCTCCGCCATAAATATCTTTTCGGGCATAACTAACAGTGTGGTTATCCCAAGCTGTTGATAGCAGATCGAATACATCCAGTGATTTACGTTTTGCACTGCCGTAAAACGATTTAAATGGATCGTTTGTGGTGAAGGTGCTGGTGTTATTAAAGCTAAGCGTTGGTGACGAATTTTCCATACCAGCCAGTGCTTTGAACAAAGCCCGGCGCTCTGTTTCTTGGGTATTGTGATTTTTTCTCATACCCATGTACTTGGGGGGTGACCCAGGTCGAATCGCTAAAGGTACAGTGTCTTTACCAATCATCATGCGGTCATTACCCGCATAAGAAATATTCAAGCCAGCGGGTGAAGCACTGTTAATTCCTGCCCAGTTGTCGGCAATCCTGCCAGCCCAACCTACATCATTTAGATTGTTACCCTGACCCGTTTGCAATGCACGTTGCTGATGGTTATGGGCAAATAAGAATAATGGTAAATTGGCTGTGTCAGCTTGGACTTGACTGCGTGTCACGGGTGAGACGAGATTCCCAACATTGCCAATAATGGAGGCTTTTTTGGCTTTGACCAATTGGGCAACCTCTGGCATGACACCGTTAATGCCAAGATCAATACCTTCGCTAGCCAGTGAATATAGACCTTTCAGGTAAGCACTTTCGTGTGTCCCATCAACATGATAATCATTAATGCTGTTTTCATTGAGTGCGTTGTTAGCTACGGCAAGATTACCCCGAATGGATTGATAGTTACTATAACCCTTCTTGTTATCAGCTCCATTGGGGATGAACATATTGAAACTATCATTCCCGCCGTATAAAAAAATACACACCATAGCTTTGTAATCGGTGAATGCAGGAGCTGCTGCCACTGCCTCACGCATCAAGGCCAACTGTCCCATCGAGCCTAGTGCGCCAGTAGCGCTGGCACCGACTAGGGCGCGGATAAAATCGCGACGGTTAAAGCTTTTAGTATTTGCCATGACAGAATCCTTATTTTTGTATCATGTAAGCGCTGGAGGTCACGATCATAAGCACTGTACTTTGGATGGTTAGCATTGATCCATAAAGAGTATCACGATGTCTCAAGCTGTTTGCGTTTACTAAATATTCCTTTAGTGCTGCTTTGTATGCGTCGGTCATTGTTTCCCCAAGCAATAATTGATCGAAGTAATTAATTAGCGCATCAGCAGCTTTGTCACGAAAGGCAACACCGTCCGTATCTATTTTTCCAATATTGTCGAGGTTACCACCTAAGGCTTCTTTGTATGTTGCGAGTGCTTCATCAAAACTGATCAGCACAAGAGGGTCATTATTAAACCCCTTTGAATTGGCATATTGATTGACGGTTTGGGTGCGTTTAATCCAATTTTTCTCACTAGTAAGCGTGGTTCGCACTTTGTTACTGTATTCGAGTAACATCTGATCAGTCTGAATTTGCATTTCAGGCCCAACCAAGGAGCGTGAAGTAAATGCAGTATTACTTGGTGCATAGTCAGGATTATAAAAATTAAAGACAGAGGGTGAACGCAGGGCTGCTTGACCAAGATATTTACCTGGGTGTTTGGTGAGATAAACGCCATTTACC
>JBMZDT010000295.1:0-3617 GCA_049614505.1 Leucothrix sp. | reverse complement strand
GAAAACCAAGAGCGGACATCCGACTCTTCTGAAGACGCTCGCTCATAAGAGAACAATACATCGTCAGCCGTTAGCGCGGAACCATCATGGAAAGCCACACCTTTGCGCAGGTTAAAACGCCAGCCTTCAGCACCTAATTGCTCCCAGCTTTCAGCGAGTGCACCTTCAATTTTCATTGCTTTGTTACGACGGACCAAGCCTTCGTAGACGTTGTTTAGAAAACCCAGTACAGGCGCAGAATTGGTCGCATGTGGGTCCATCGTTTGAGGGTCAGTTGAACCGGCCCAGCGGAAGGTTTCCGCTTGAGCAGCAGTGACAAATAGGGATAACGCAGTCGCCAGAATTGGCACAGCAATCTTGCGGGGTAATAAGACCATGATTCTCTCCATTGTTGAGTTGAGTAGCCAGTAAATATAGCTTATGGGCTACTCTACCCTATCTATTCCAAGAACGGTAATATTCAGCAAAAATCTTGCTTGTTGCATATTTAGTCATTTTTGGCACAACAGAGATCCCTTATTTTCCAGCCCACAACCAACCGCAACACCAGAAAAGCACATTGGTTGCAAGCATCAAATGTGGTGTAGTAAGTCAGTAGCGTGTACCTTTACTGGCTAGACCAGATTGATATAAGGAATTTTAAATGTTACCAAAAAACATGAGCGGATTAGCGTTCTTAAAAGCCATTAGCAATGGCGAAATACCGCATCCATCAATTGCAGAAACCATGAATATGCAGTTTTCTGAGATTGAAGCTGGGCGCGTCATGTTTCTTGCTCAGGCGGATGAGCGCCACATCAATCCCGCTGGCGGCGTACACGGTGGCTTTGCTGCCACAATTTTGGACTCAGTGACGGGCTGTGCAGTGCATTCGATGTTGGAGGCAGGTATTCCCTATGGCACCATCGATTTAACAGTGAAAATGATGCGCCCGATTCCTGTTGGCGTTCCTCTGTTTGCAGAGGGCAAAGTGATTAATATCTCCCGCTCGCTAGGTGTTTCAGATGGCAGCATTCGTGATGAACAAGGGAAGATTTACGCGCATGCCACTTGTACCTGCATGATTATCAGAGACAAAAAATAGCGATCCTGAAGACTATTTTTTCTGCCGCAGAAAACTCGCAAATCTTGGCTTGCCCTTACGGGTTTTCCCAAAATATTTGTAAGTCACTTCGGCACCAATCGGCGGAGGTGCCGCCCGTTCACTATCACTTAAACCTGACCCCACTCGAAAACGAATACCTTCGGGCGTCTCTAACAGCAAAGCCCCCAGCATACCCAAGTATTTGCCTTTTCCAGGCAGATGCTTGACCACTCTAGCCTCGGCGTCAGCATAGCGTTTTACCTTGAGCAATGTTTGAGTACGGCCCGTTTTGTAAAGTGCGTCTTGATGGTGAATCATCAAGCCTTCCGCACCTGCTGCGACTGCTTCATCCAACTGCCTCATGAGTGCTTTATGGGAAGGCACACGATATTGCTTCGCTAACTGAACATAGGGGCTTTGGATTGGCGTCATTAGCGCCTCCATAGCAATTAAACGCTCTGAAAAACTCCCAACGGCTTCAGGTAATTCAAATACCATAAAGCGAACTTGTCGCCATTCATCATCGATCGGGTTATTTTTTCTCACCGTGCTAATCAGCTGCTCAAAGGTGTTTCGAGCAATCCACAGCTCACCATCAAGCGGCCGATCTGGCAACTCTGCGGTAAACCACGCCGGTGCAACATATTCATTACCCTGCCGAGATAAAAAACGGCTACCGTCCCAATAGGCACGTACTCCGTCATACTTCTCACTCACCCAGTACTGGCTGAGATCTTTGGGATGCTTATAAACTTTAGCCAGCAGTAAATCAGGGGCTAATTCGCTGCTAGAGGCTGCCGTTGCAGGCGATAGATAAAGCATTGAGGCAAGCAGGATAATGCAGGTCGATGGAATTATTTTCATATAGCCATTATGAGAAATACTAGGCAAATAGAACATGAATACCTGCCTGAGTAAGCAGCGTTTAATCTCCTAGCAGCCGATCTAAATCTTGCTCAATCACATTAACAGACGACCTTGCAACAGGCGTTGGTTGCGGCTGTGGCTCTGCGGCTAAACGCTCAACACTGTCAGCCACCTCTTCCCAAACCAGATCAGCAGGTGGTTTTTTAGGCTCTTCTAACAACACCACTTCAATATCCGCATTTTTATTTTTAGTATTGTCTAAGCGTAACAACTCTACCTCACCCAAGCGCACAATGGGTTGCGTAAAGACACCTTGCGTGACACTGCGTGCTTTTGAATAGGGCGAAACAATGAAGAGGCTAATCACAACTGTAAACACAGCCAAACCGCTGGCAACCCCTGTCCAAAATGGCAGCCAAGATCGCTTAGGGGTAGCTACACCTGTTGAGGCTGATTTTACATATTCATCTATAGTGACGTAAATGGGACGCCCTTGTGAGTCATGTGATAAGACCGTGTCATCAGAACCTGAGTAAAAACTTGGTAGTGTTAAAGGGTGATTAAGTGCGATTTGCTGAAATGAGAGCTTACTATGACAGCTTTGGCAGTGCAGCTTTCTAGGTTCATTGAATATATATTTCGCAATGAAAGTGCGCTGCTGCTTTACCAAATCAAAGCTGCCACAACGATTGCAATACAGCTTTGATTTATCGCTATCGACTTGATTGTTCATCGTCGTTCTATCTTCCGTGATAGAGAGTTAATTAAAAAATTGACTAACTCCCACAGATAACGACAAATGACCTAAAAGGCTTAGTTAAGTTCGATAGGTGGTATTGATGAAATGATAGAGCGGGCGGCTAAGCCACGCTCTTTTGAAATGCTGTTAAAACAGACTGCAACGCTGCGGTCGAAATGTCATCGTTGACCGCCACAGCCGCGTATGTTGCACCATCAACCAATAAAGCAGTGCTGGCTAATGCTTGGGCACGCGTACCACGAGAAAGTGAGTGCTCATCAAACTGCATGACACGAATTGCCTTGCCATGCTTTTGCGTCAACGCATCACACAATGCTTCAACTACGCCCGCACCATGGCCCGAAATCGCCTCGCCGGAATCACCAATCACAAACTGCGCAGAAACTTGCCCACCTTCAGTACTCAGATCATAACGGCTCAGCTGCCAAGCGGCATCCGTCGCCACAAAGTTTTCTTCATACAGCGCTTTGATTTTCTCAGGCGAAATTTCCTCACCCGTCTGCTCAACCGCGTGCTGCACGACTTTACTCAGCTCAACGTGCATCCATTTAGGCAACTCAATCCCGTAATCACGCTCCAGAACTAACGCAACACCACCTTTACCGCTCTGACTATTGATACGAATCACTGCTTCGTACTCACGCCCCAAATCTAGCGGGTCAATCGGTAAATAAGCCACGTTCCAATGCTTCAGATCATGCGCTTCGTGGTATTTCATGGATTTACGAATTGCATCCTGATGACTTCCTGAGAACGCGGTGTAAACCAGCTCGCCTGCCCAAGGATGACGCGCATGAACCTTCAACTCTGTGGCGAATTCAACCACATCAATAGTTTCCTGAATATTCGACATATCAATCTTGGGATCAATACCCTGCGAATACAAATTCATCGCCATGGTGATGA
>JBMZDT010000294.1:0-3645 GCA_049614505.1 Leucothrix sp. | reverse complement strand
ACTAGGATGGGTGATTATAGACATGAAGCATAACTACAAAATATCCGGCATGACCTGTAATGGCTGCCGATCTGCCGTAGAAAACGCATTAAATTCAATTGATGGTATTAATGCAGTCGTGAGCCTACCCGATCACGCTGAAGTCGAAATGGATAGTCATATTACCACTGAAGCGATGCAAGAGGCTTTGAACAACGCGGGTAATTATTGGATTGAGATGACAGTTCACACTGATGGCAAATCCGCCCCAATGACTGAGAAACCAACTTGCTGTGGTGGCTCATCTAGCGAGCAAAGTGCTTCTGCGGCCAAATTAGGTGAAAGCGCGGTGGGAAAATACCACTGCCCAATGAGTTGCGAAGGCGACAAGGTATATGACGTGGCGGGTGATTGCCCAGTGTGTGGCATGGACTTACTCAAAGTTCCAGTGTTGACACCACAGCCCATTCAATACACCTGCCCAATGCACGCTGAAATTATTCAGGATCAGCCGGGGCCTTGTTCTATCTGTGGAATGGATCTAGTTCCGATAGAACCGAGCGATGATGAGGAAGATCAAGCGTATCAAAGTCTATGGGCTAAAATGAAAATTGCACTGATTTTTACGGTGCCGATTTTTATCATTGCAATGGCTGAAATGATTCCAAACAACCCACTGGAGTCATTACTATCCATACAAAGCTGGAACTGGGTGCAACTAATTTTATCGCTACCGGTAGTGTTTTATGCCTGCTGGATGTTCTTTGAGCGGGCGTGGAAGTCCATCATTTCACGCAATTTAAATATGTTTACCCTAATTGGTATTGGTACGGGTGTGGCGTGGTTATTCAGTGTGGTGGCATTGCTGTTTCCGGATGTGTTTCCAGATCAGTTTAAAACCGAATCGGGGACAGTCTTTGTTTACTTTGAAGCGGCCACCGTTATTTTAACGCTGGTGTTGTTAGGTCAGTTATTAGAAGCCAGAGCCCATAGCCAAACGAGCGGGGCAATCAAGGAGTTATTAAAGCTGGCACCCACCGAGGCAACGTTAGTGACACCAGAGGGTGATAAAGTTATTTCCATTCAAGTCATCAAGCCAGGGGATCTGTTGCGCGTAAAGCCCGGTGGAAAAATTCCAGTTGATGGTAAAATTACCGAAGGCAGCAGCCATATAGATGAGTCGATGATTAGTGGTGAGCCGATTCCGGTGGATAAATCGGTTGGTGCTGAGGTTAACTCTGGCACGATCAATGGCAACAAGTCATTTGTTATGCAAGCCGAAAAAGTCGGCTCTGAAACCTTGCTTTCGCAAATCATTCAAATGGTTAATAATGCCAGCCGGTCACGCGCACCGATCCAAAAGTTGGCAGATAAAATCGCCAAATACTTTGTGCCTATCGTACTGTTTGTTTCAGTAATTACCTTCATCGTCTGGGCTGCGTTCGGGCCTGAACCCGCGCTTGTGTTTGCTTTTGTTAATGCCATTGCGGTGCTGATAATTGCTTGTCCCTGTGCTTTGGGTCTCGCGACACCGATGTCAGTGATGGTGGGGGTTGGAAAGGGAGCGAAAAACGGCGTATTAATCAAAAATGCCGAAGCCTTAGAAAACCTGAATAAGATTGATGTCTTAATCACCGACAAGACAGGCACCATCACTGAAGGTAAACCATCGGTTGAAAATGTGTTGAATGCAGCGGGGCAATTTGATGCAACATTATTGAGCTATAGCGCGTCTTTGAATCAGTATAGTGAGCATCCCCTAGCCGAAGCGGTTGTGAGGTTCGCAGAGAAAAAAGAGATCAAGCCCCAATCCGCCAACGACTTCGAAGCAGTCACTGGCAAAGGTGTGATGGGGTCGGTAGATAATAACAAGATTGCTATTGGCAATAAAAAACTCATGGAAAAAGTCGGTGCGGTGATTAGTGATGCACTGGATCAAAAGGTCATTGCCGAGCAAGAGCTAGGAAAAACAGTGTCCTATATTTCCGTTGGGGAGGAAATACAAGGTTTTGTAACCATTACTGATGCCATCAAAGAAACGAGTAAGCGAGCCATTAGTGAATTACAACGTCAGGGTGTCGATGTCATTATGCTGACGGGTGACAATCAACGAACAGCTAAAAGCGTGGCCGATATATTGGGGCTAGCAAGCTTTCAAGCGGAATGCTTGCCGGAAGATAAACTCAACTTCATTAAGGATTTACAAGCGAAAGGCAAAGCCGTGGCCATGGCCGGTGATGGTATTAATGATGCCCCTGCACTAGCTCAAGCGGATATTGGTATTGCTATGGGAACAGGTACCGATGTAGCGATTGAGAGTAGCGAAGTGACCTTGGTGAAAGGGGATTTACTTGGCATTGTAAAAGCCAAAAACCTGGGCACCAGTGTGATGCGAAATATTAAGCAAAACCTATTCTTTGCCTTTATCTATAATGCATTGGGTGTGCCTATCGCCGCAGGAATACTTTATCCTTTTTTTGGTTTGCTGCTTTCGCCGATGATCGCTGCGCTGGCCATGAGCCTAAGCTCTGTATCGGTTATTCTCAATGCGCTAAGGTTAAACCGTGTTGACCTGAACCAAGATTAAACACAGAGAGCTTTTGCTGCAAGATTTGTTTAGCATAAAACTGAGGAATAACAATGAAGATTGAAACACTTAAAGATTTCCTAATGTGGACACAAAAATTTCATCAGAACCTTGCTGTATGCATGAAAGATTGTGCTGACAAAAACGAGGATGAGCCAGCAAAAATGATGCTTAAATATTTATCAAGAAATGAAAATAAACTGGCGACTATCATCGGTAGATTTACGCTCATATCAGATGAAAAAGCGCTGAACACTTGGACTTATGAATTTTTCGATAAATCTACCATTATTCAACATGATGTTGATTGTATCGAACCATTTAAAGAGATAAAGCCTAAGCAGATCGTAGATAAAGTGATTATTCAACACAATGAAATTATCACACTTTATCGTGACTTATACTCAATTGCAGTGGTTGCATCCACTAAAGAGCTACTTGAAGAGCTCATTTCGTTGGAGGAAAACCATATTAAACAAATGGCTCAAAGTGCGAATAGGATGAATGATCTGTAGTTGCTTACAATCATATAAGGAATAACAAAGATGAAATTAAATACATTAAAAATTGGCTATGCTGCGGCAGCCGTTTTTGCATTAGTGTGGTTGATTTGCAGCACATTGGTATGGATACTTCCTTCCATAATGTTAACAATGAGTGGGCATATGGTTCATTCTGACCTTTCAGGGATGGAATGGAATATGTCGCCGATTGGCTTCATGGTTGGTCTTCTAGCATGGTCTCTGATCGCTGGAGGCATCGCATCATTAATAGCCTATATCTACAATAAACAGGTTTAGATATCACCTGAAACTCAATGTGAAGAAGGTCGAGCTCGGTCAACAGATTCGTGCCATTTGACGAGGCAGGCGGGTTTTGGTGGATAGGTCATAGTAGCCGCCAACAGGGTGACGCAGAGATCTAAACTACAGATTTTTACAATGAACCTCAGGCAAAGCCTTGACTCTAAATTCTATACCACTAACTGAGAAATATTATGAAAATACTAACGATTATGATTGCCTCGGGATTACTGCTAATTAGTAACGCACTGTTTGCACACACGGGGGTGAAATTCT
>JBMZDT010000293.1:0-3671 GCA_049614505.1 Leucothrix sp. | reverse complement strand
GCTGAAACGCCTACATAAGACACTTAAAACAAAAATCCCAGCGCTATACACTGAGTTACTAAAGTCACGTGACGCCATTGAAAAGAGTTATAAAACGGGGCCCCGCTGAGACCATGGAGAATAAAAATGTTGATATCAAATCTTGAAATAATACCGGATCGTAAAGTAGTCAAGCACTTAGGTTTAGTGCAGGGTAGCTCTGTACGCGCCAAGCATGTGGGCAGGGACATCATGGCGAGCATCAAAAATCTGTTTGGTGGGGAGCTTGTTGGATATACCGAGCTGTTGTCTGAGTCGCGAGAAGAGGCGATGGAACGTTTGATCCAGCAGGCAGAGTCAGTGGGCGCTAATGCGGTGCTTAATGTACGCTTCTCCACCTCCAGCGTGGCACAGGGAGCGGCTGAAATTTATGTCTATGGCACCGGTGTTATCTTGGAGTAAACGGATATGAGTGTGCAAATTATCACGTTTTTAGTCTTGCTTGTGTTGGGCTACTTCATTGGTTCTTATCTGGAGCGTAAGCACTACCGCTCGATTAAAATGCGCGAAGAGAAGTTTAACCAATTGCCAGCCGTTGCCAGCAAGGTTTTGCCGCCTAATGCTGCAGCGTTTGAGCAAACCCTCGTGATGGGTAGCGTTACAATCTCAGTTGATTACTTCAAGCGTTTTCTGGCAACCCTGCACAATTTTTTTGGTGGGAGTGTTACATCTTATGAGACCTTGCTAGACAGGGCGCGACGTGAAGCTATCATCCGTATGAAAGCTGAAGCGGATCGATTGAATGCCGAATTGGTGCTTAATGTGAAATATGAAACCGCTTCGATTTATAAAGGCAGTGGGAGTGGTGTGGGCTCAGTTGAAGTATTGGCCTATGGTACTGCCATGATCCCTAAACCAGCTGCCTTATGAAATATGAAAATCCACCGATTCGTGAGGGTATCAATACGAGCGAAGCCCATCCGCTGAGAACCTTTTTGGTTTTGCTTGCTGGCTTGCTTGTGGTACTTATTGCAAGTGCGTGGTTGCTCGCAAAGAGTGGGGGCTATTTAGCGAGCAAAATCCCTTATGCTCAAGAAAAGCGGCTGGCAGCAGTGTATTCAGAGGAAGCCCCACCCAGAACAGATCTGCTTAATTATCTGCAAGCGCTAGCTGATAATGTGGGTACCGCTATGCAGCTGACGGCCGACATGCAAATAACCGTGCATTACGTTGATGAAGCGGTGGAGAATGCGTTTGCGACTATTGGTGGCAATATTTTTCTCTACAAGGGCTTGTTGGAGAAGCTGCCTAATGAGAATGCGCTAGCCATGCTGATTGCGCATGAGATAGGTCATGTAAAGCATCGTGATCCCATCGTCTCTTTGGGTCAGGGGGCATCTGTTTCAATGGGGATGATGCTCCTGCTCGGTAGCACTGACAACAGTCTCCTAGGAAGTGCTGGTTTGTTAACGCAGATGCAGTTTAGTCGCGAAATGGAAAGCCGTTCGGATGAAGTTGGACTAATGGCGGTGGAAAAGCTGTATGGCCATGTGGGCGGCGCACTTGACTTGTACGCAGTGCTGGATGAAATAGGTCAATCGAGTGTGTTAGAACCGCCACAGCTTTTCTCTACCCACCCAATGAGCAAGACGCGTCTCAAAGAGCTGTCTGAGTTAATTGCCAAGAAAGCGTGGTTGCAAGATTCTGCGGTTACCCCTCTCCCTCAACAATTTTCTACTTGGCTGTCAGGAATTTAAGGAAATTTTTTAAGAGGATGCTTAAGAAATGACAGCTTGTTCGCTGATTGTTGCCATTAATCACTTTTATAACCTGTTTGTCGCAATTGCATATTAGTTGGGCGTTCTGTGTGGGATAGTTAAATCACTTACAGGGAAGTGCTAAAAGTTCAATCCACTTGTCTGAATAATAAGAAATTAATACAGGAAAGTAACAATGGAATGCGCTCACCCCCAAGCGTTGATTAACTCCTTGATTATTCAGGACTATAAGTATCATATACCTTTTTTAAATGCGTTGCAGTGGGTGCAATCATAGCAACGTGTTAACCGTCTTTGTTGTTAGCCCCCTAGAGTTCCTGAAGAACTCGTCCTACGTTTAGGAACCCCCCTTCACGTAACCTTTGAGCCAAGCCTTTATCGGTTTGGCTTTTTTAATGCTTTTTTGCAAATCTACCTAGGGGAATTAGCGTGTCGCTATTACCCTTGTGTTAATATATCCGACTATGGCAAATCTGCCACGTTACTATCTCAAGTGAGGTTTTGGTGTATCAATTTATAGACAGTCAGGAAGCCCTGACTGAATTCGTTAATGACATTCGCTCCTATGAATGGATTGTGATTGATACCGAGTTCATCCGAGAAAAAACGTATTACCCTCAGCTTTGCCTCATCCAGATTGCTGCGGGAGAGCATCTAGCTTGTATAGACCCGATTGCTTTAAATGACTTGTCAGCGCTATATGCCATCTTTAATGATCCCAATGTGGTTAAAGTATTTCATGCGGCGCAGCAAGATTTAGAAATCTTATATTTTGGCAGTGGCCAAGTGCCAGCCCCCATTTTTGATACTCAGCCTGCTGCATCGATACTCGGTCTTGGTGAGCAAATTGG
This sequence comes from Leucothrix sp., assembly GCA_049614505.1. Lineage (GTDB taxonomy): Bacteria > Pseudomonadota > Gammaproteobacteria > Thiotrichales > Thiotrichaceae > Leucothrix. Next base: position 1,063 of record JBMZDT010000293.1, on the reverse strand, counting down.
TTATGCTGGCTTAGTAGAAAAATTACTTAAAGTGAGTTTGTCTAAAGCGGAGTCGCGCACGGATTGGTCTAGGCGTCCATTGAGTCAAGCGCAGTTAGATTATGCGATTGATGACGTGCGCTACTTGCAACAATTGTACCCTGTGGTAACGGCAAAGCTGAAAAAGGGTGGGCGTCTAAATTGGCCAAATCGTGATTTTCAGCGGTTAACGGATCCAGAAACATATCAGCTCAATGCAAGGTCTCGCTGGAAGAAAGTAAAAGGGTTGCAGCACCTTAAGCCTCAACAGTTATCCATTCTCAGAGAGCTGGCAGCTTGGCGTGAAGAAGAGGCGGCAGAACGTAATCGGCCGCGTCGGTGGATTATTGGTGATGAGGTATTAATTGATCTCGCTAGAATTCAGCCCACAGACATGGCTGGGATTGCTGCGATAAGAGGGGTGAGTGCGGATCAGGCAAAACGTAACGCATCGACTTGGTTGAAGGCAATGGAAATAGGGCGCTCAGCCCCTAAAGACCAGTGGCCTGTCATGAAGCGGCAGCAAAAACCCAGTCCTGACATTGATTCACTCGCTGAAACACTCATGCTTGTCATTCGTTTAGAGGCCGAAAAGCAGGGGATTACGGCATCGGTTATTGCAAGTAAAAAGCAAGTGGTTTCTATGTTGCAAGAAGATAGGGATACACTGTCAGATGATTGGCGCGGTGGTCTAGTCAATGATGTCATGATGCAGGTGCGACAGGGTGAACTCGTGGTAGCGGTTGTTGATGGCAAAGCACAATTAGTTAACGCGCGTTAGTCAATATTCAACGATAGATTATAGAGTTAAGTATGTCAGGAAATACCTTCGGAAAATTGTTCACAGTTACATCTTTTGGCGAGAGTCATGGCTTGGCAATTGGTTGTATTGTTGATGGCTGCCCCCCAGGAATGGGGTTAACGGAGTCGGATATTCAGGGTGATTTGGATCGTCGTCGTCCTGGAACCAGCCGTCATACGACACAGCGACGCGAGCCTGATGCCGTACAAATTCTATCGGGCGTGTTCGAAGGGAAAACGACTG
>JBMZDT010000292.1:0-3675 GCA_049614505.1 Leucothrix sp. | reverse complement strand
GATTACGGGTAATGTTGTGGTGCTGATCATTGCCGATGGTATTGCTCTGGTCATTACCAATGCTAATCGTTTCATCATGGCCAACACTCTCGGTTCGATCATTGCCTATAGCGATGGTTTCGTCATTGCCGACGTTTTCAGTGCGATCATGCCCAACCTGAGTGGACTCGTCATGTTCCACCACGTTGTCTTGATTACGCTCGGCGTGGATGTAGACTTGTTCTTGGTCTTTACGGTCTTCAAAACGGATTTCATTGAAGTTGACGGCACTGCCGCCGGTGCTGCTACGGCTTTTGACGCCCGTTTGGGTTTTGTTGGCGGGTAGAGTGTAAGGGTGTGGATTACCTTCGTGGTAGGTTCGGCCAATCACAATGGGTTGATCAGGATCCCCTTCCAGAAAGTCAACAATGACTTCATGGCCAATGCGGGGGATGGCGACGAAGCCCCAGCCTTTTCCGGCCCAGGCTTGTGAGACGCGTACCCAGCAGGAGCTGGTGTCGTTTTGTTTGCTGTAACGATCCCACGGAAAATGCAGTTTGACCCGCCCGTATTCGTCGGTGTAGATCTCTTCGTTCTTGGGGCCCACCACATGCGCAATCTGAGTGCCGTGAATGACCGGCTTGGGCAGCATCGGAGGTCGCCAAGAGACGATGTCATCAGCCACGACATTGAAGGTGTTGTCGTAGGTAGTGGGTGATTCATCCGCCCGGTGTTCAAGGGCTTGGGGCTGGTGGCCGTCATGAATCACACTCACCAATAAGTAGTCGCTATTGTAGCTGTCCAGTGGATGGGTGGCTAAGGTGAAACGGCGCCCGGCACTTAAGTGCGGCAGGTTGCTGTGACCATTACCATGACTGGCTTGTGCTCGTTCGGCTTCCAGGGTGTATTGGGTAAACGGTCGACCTTGTTCAGGGTCTTTGTAGCGAGCATGGTAGTCATATTTTTGGTAAGGATTAATCCCAACACCGTGCGGTGTTTTGTGCTGACTTTCCTGATGCTGTTGATTGTAATAGGGATGCTTAAAGCAGTAATCACGTTGTACAAATTCTGAGGTATGCAGGGTTTCTTTCCAACGGAACTGGTCAACGTACTGAGCCTTGATCATACCGCCGGGTTCATCGTTGTACTCAACCGTTTTGCTGGGTAATAAGGGAATGCCGCCCTGCGTTAAGTCAGTGAGTACCAGTGTGTGCTCGCCGTCTTCATGACGGTAATAATAAAAGATGCCCTCTTCGGCTAGAATGCGCTGGATAAAGTCGAGGTGGGTTTCATTGTACTGCACGCAGTACTCACGCTTTTGGTGGTGGTCACGCAAGTTAACGCTCACTTCCTGAATGCCGTGCTCCTCAAGCAGTTGCTGCACAATCTCCGGCACACTGAGCTGCTGGAAGATACGGCAGTCTGAAGTATGGCGTAAGCGGTGTAAGCTCGGCATTAAACGAATGCGCAATTGCGACCAGTCATTATCTGTCGACAAGTGCTCGACCGACTCAATCACCCCACTGATTTCACGTACCGGTACTCCAACCCCAGCAACCGGTGATGTATAAACCCCATCCGCCTGTAACTGTGGGTATTTATGATGAATACTTAGCGTCACCTTTTTGTCCACTAACTGCGCCGGTAACAACCCTCGATCTGGCTTGCAGGTAATTTGGATATCAACCGCATACAAATCTGACAGCCGCTCTTCACCCTGAAACTGCACCACGCGGTATTTATCCGCAGGCTGTCCAGTAATGATGACGAAGAACTGGATATCTTGGTTGGTTAAGTTCATGGTTATTCCACCGTTAAATTGGCATCACCTTCAACAACAGAACCGCCATGTGCTGTACTACTGCCGACAATCGCTACCGGAATACCATCAATGGTTAACGAAGCATGACCGCTTGTAATCGTGTCTGGCCCACCCACATTGCAAGTACAGGTATCGCCGACAATAGCGACTGGGACTCCATTAACAGTGCAGGCCGATTGACCGCTATTAATCGCACCACCAACATGGGGTGCTTTGCCTTGTTTGGCAGGGCAAGTGTGGTGATGACCGACTAGGGAAACGTTAGGCATATAACCCTCTGTGAGAAGTGCTGATGATGAATGAGAAAACACCAAAGCTGATGTAATTTGAAGATGGATAATTAACGTTTGTGCGGCTTTGCATTTCTCTTGGCCTCCTTTATTTCATCTTTACGTTGCTGTTGTCTAGCAAGATCAATCAAGCAGAACACCCATGTATGATGAGGCGCAGCAACGTAAGTGATCATTAGCGTTAATGAAATTGTACCGATGGAGGCAACATAAGGTACAAACCACTCATTCATATTTCCCATATGGTTAACAAAATAGCCTACGCCTAGTGCAAAGATCATTAATCCAATACCGTAAAGCGCGAGATTAGATAACCACTTTGGTGTTGGTCGTGTCGGTACTGAAAGGCTATGTGTCATTTCTTGTGGGCCGGTAGTCAAGTTACCTGCCTGATAGTCTCGAAATATGGCTTTAGCTGCTAGGCTCCGGGGCCTTTGGTTATAGTGCCACATTAAAAAATGACTCACGACAATCAATATTGTCATCCCTAGCCACATATAAAAGGTCAAAAAACTGTACAAAGCAATCAAGGTAAACATGATGATCAAACCCAATGCTAAGTAAATGCAAATTGCGGTATTAATCAATGTTGGTAGAAAATAGTGCCTCATACCAAAGAGAGTCTGTATCAAAGCACTAATCAAGCCAAGTATAGGGAGGGCGAATGACCACCACAATAAAGTTACTCTCATTTCTCCTTTGGCTACGAGGAAAGCGGTAGCACCTGCTAAGAGCCAACCAATAAAACCTAGCCACATTAAACCAACAATCCATGTTGATGTAAGTTCTTCGCTAGGCTTATTTTTAAAATAAAATAATGTGTGCATTTATATCCTCCTCTTTAGGTGTGTAGTATATTTAAAGAGTACTTAAACTATCTCTCAAATAGTGGGTACCCCACGTCGTAACAAATAATTATTCATAATCTCCGTATCATTTGGATCGGTTTCGCTAGTTGCACGATTTAAGCCTTTTTTTACTCCTTCGGTAATGCCTAGCTCTGTATCGATTAAATCTAGCGCCATACCAACTATAAAACTCACTGCTAGAGCAGCTCCTACAATGGCTACTACAGGAGCGCTGGCAACAGCAACTCCAAAAGTCCCAGCAACAGCAAGCGATGCAACTAGCACACCTGCTGCTGTAGCAATTCCAAACTTCACAAGGGAGACTCCTGTCGCTGCAAGGAAATCTGTAAATACACGTTCACTTTCTGGTTGGCTAAAATATTTTAATCCCTCCAAAGTTACCACCAACACAATACCCACCACATTACCTTTTATTTGCCCAGCAATTGATCGCGATTCTGGGCCAATAAATTGCTCTAATAAGGCAATTTTTGTTGTGTTCTTGCCTGTAACGTAAGCATTGTTTTTTGTGATTCCTTTTCCTACGGCACTTCCCGTATTAGCAAAAATATGCTTGTATTGTTTTATCTTTAGAAGCTTCTCATCAACCGCTTTCGCTAAGGCCTCTAGCTTCAGAACGGTGTTTTTATCACCCTTACCTATACCTTCAGCAAGTATTTTAAGTGCCACTACCCTTGCCTGTTGCAATGCTTTTGCTTTGGAGGCTGCAACCATT
>JBMZDT010000291.1:0-3690 GCA_049614505.1 Leucothrix sp. | reverse complement strand
GGACTCGCTCTTTTTTATGAAATATCCGGGCTAGAGGATTAGTTCAAATATCTTTACACACCCGTATAGCATCATAAAGGGCAGCATGGATATTTCGACTAGCCACTGCATCGCCCAAACGCGCTAACACAAAGCGTCCTTTAGGGTTGTGAATATGAAGAGGTGGTTGCCCTGCAATCATGGCTGTTTGATCGAGTTGCCCCAAGTTACTTGAATGGGGCTTTAGCGCATAATAAAGATCTTCCATCGGGATAATGCCATTTTCTACCACAACAAAATCATACTCACGGCGGGTGAGTTCGCCGGTCAGCGTATGTTGCAATTGGGCCTGCACTCGACCGTTGCTTTTCTCAACCCCCGTTAAATCCTGAAAGCATTCAAACCGTACGTTTTGCTTGGCAAGGTCACGCAGCACTACCGCTGAGTTAGTTGGCCCAAGATCGTGTGCAACTGCTCGATCGGGTGTCATTAACGTAACTTGGCAACCCGCGCCCGCTAAGGCATCAGCACAGACACAGGCTGCCTGTTCGCCGACTTCATCAAAGACCAATACCTCGCCGCTGGCACGTACCTCACCACTTAAAATGTCCCAGCTTGACACTAAGTGTTGCGACCCCAGAATATCCGGTGCTTCTGGCCAGCCACCGGTTGCGATAAAGACTGCATCGGGGTTGAGTGCGGTGATTTCATCTGCTTCAGCATAATGATTAAAGCGAATATCCACACCGAGGCGATTGATTTCGGTGATTAGCCAATCACTAATCCCTGCGACTTGGCGACGGGTTTTGCCTTTGCTAATGAGGTTGAGTTGCCCACCTAGACGATCACTGGCTTCAAATAAGATGACTTCATGACCTCGCTCAGCGTTGATACGAGCGGCTTCTAGTCCCGCTGGGCCGCCACCAATCACGACGACTTTGCGGTGTTGATTGGCTTGACGAATAATTTGAGGTTGTAGTGCTTCACGCCCGGTGGCTGCATTGTGACCACAGACCATTGCCTTGCCTTGGTTGACGCGATCAACACAGTAGCCCAGCCCCACACAAGGGCGAATGCGGTCTTCATGACCATCCATCAGCTTTTGCACGAGGTAAGGATCAGCAATTTGCGCGCGGGTCATGCCAATTAAATCCACATGACCTTCTGCGACGGCAAAGCGTGCGGTGGTGATATCTGCAACCGCACCCGCGTGGAAAATGGGTAAATTGACCGCTTGGCGAATGCGCCCTGCAATGGTGATATGTGGTGCCGAGGGGGTGCCCATGGGGGCGACCCAAGAGGCTAGTCCTAGGTCATCATAAGGTGCGCCCGCTAATACATTAAGAAAATCGATTGTGCCTGTAGCTGCAATTAGCTCAGCGGCTTTGACACACTCATCCGCGTCCAAACCACCTTCGGTTAGCTCATCGCCAGTTACCCGCATCCCAACAATAAAATCAGGGCCAACCGCTTCTCGCACTGCATCAATCACTTGTAGGGTGAGGCGCAGTCGATTGGTTAAGCCGCCACCGTAGTCGTCTTCGCGCTGGTTAATGAGTGGCGAGAGAAACTGACCCAGCAGATGAGAGTGCGACAGCAGTTCAATCCCATCAAATCCGCCTTGCTGACAGCGCAAAGCAGCATCAATAAAGTGTTGAATAACGCGATTGATATCTTCCATTTCCATGGTTTTTGGAAAAGAACGGTGCGCACGTTCGCGGGTGTGAGAGGGCCCCATCACCGGCAGCCAAAAACCGTCATCTGACGCTGTGCGACGACCCATATGGGTGATTTGACACATTACGCCTGCACCGTGGCTACGAACACCATCGGTCAGCTTTTTAAACCAAGGGATAATGCTGTCATCACCTGCGTAGAGCTGGCCAAACACCGATGGGCTGTCTGGGGCGATATTTGTCGAGCCGCCAATCATCGTGAGGCCAACACCCCCGCGCGCTTTTTCTTCGTGATACAGACGATAGCGGTCTCTGGGGTGGCCTTGCTCGGCAAAGGAAGGGGCGTGTGATGTGCTGAGTATGCGGTTGCGTAGCGTCAGGTGACCCAATGGAAAGGGCTGTAATAAAGGGTCTTTTTGGGTCATGTTCTTGTACCGTGGTAGCTAAATCGAACAGCAACGTGTAAGCACAGCAGGTTGCTCCACAGGAGCGTAGCACTGTTTTGTTTTGTCTCGTAAAAATTTTTTGTGATGTCACCTCCGCTTTTATAAAGGGTTGCTTTTACCATTGATTAACAAAAATCCATTGGTGGCGTATCGCTAGGTTAACGTAGAGTGTTGTCATCACAACTGACAATTGGAATGCGCTATGTCAAAGACTTTTGCGGCGGCTGGTAAGCCAATGAACCCTGCTACGGGCCTTTCTGTTTGGGATCGTGCTGAGATCATGGCCGATGATAGCTGGCACTACCAGCTAAGCTCAAAGACGCTTGACGAGATTAAAGCTAATTTAGCCACTATAGACGCGGCGACAGTTGGGTTGCGCGATATTAATCCTGACAATTTCCCACTGCCAAGTTTTGTGGAGCAGGGCAAAGCGATAGCCGAACAATTGGGTAGAGGGCGTGGCATTGCAAAACTCGCCGGGCTGGACATCGCAAACTATAGCTTGGATGAGGCCAAGCTGATTTACAGTGGTATTTGTAACTACATCGGGGTAACCGTTTCACAAAGTCATTTGGGTGATTATATTGGCGAGGTGATGGATTTTCGTAATGAAAATGATGACCGTCGCTATCACAATGGTGGCGAGTTTATTATGCACCGCGACCCTACAACGGATGTGACCGGTTTGCTATCGATTCGTCAAAGCATGGAAGGGGGCTACAGCCGTTTGATGAGTGCCAGCACTCTGCACAATACGCTGCTGGCAGACTACCCTGAGCTAATGGACACCATCTATAAAGGCTTCTATTACCGCCGCACAACCCCTGACCGTGGTACCACTGATCTCTACACGCCCTACCGCATTCCAGTATTTGACTTTGCTGAGACAGGTGAGTTTATGTCGCATTACATTCCGGGGTTTAGCGAGTTTTACCAACAGCGGGATGAATTGCCGGAAGACCACATTGAAGTGCAAGCACAAAACGCCATTAAAGACGTGCTGTGGAACCGCCCACACTTGTATCTAGAAAATATGATGGAACCAGGCGATATGCAGTTTTGCAGTAATCGCATCGCACTGCACGCGCGGACAGACTACACCGACTGGCCAGAGATTGAACGCGCACGTTTGTTACTCCGTGTGTGGCTGCAGCTACCCGAGCTCAGCTTGGTACCAACGCACATGGAAATGTTTGAAAACCGCGATCGTTATAATGGTGGAATTGCTAAGTTGGAAAAGTAGCGCTAGGGGTTTACACTGTTTGTGGTGGTTTTGGTGGAAATATGGTCATTCGAATGATGCTGTTTAGGTTGAAATAGTGATGAAATCAGGCCAAATAAAAGTTAAGTGTCGTATATCTCTTTTGATATATAAAAAAGACGCGTGTAACTTGCTGATTTTGAGTCGTTTTTCAGAAGTGGCAGGGTCTGGATGGTTACCTGATGAATAAGGTATTAAGACGACCATCAACTCAATTAGCGTAAAACCTTTTTGGTCTGGATGGTTACCTGATGAATAAGGTATTAAGACGTCTTGGAAGGTTATGATAAAATATTCCTGATGCGTCTGGATGGTTACCTGATGAATA
>JBMZDT010000290.1:0-3710 GCA_049614505.1 Leucothrix sp. | reverse complement strand
CATTAAAGGCCTTACCTTTGCCAATTTAAAAGGCCCTAAATCAGCCATTTATATTGCCGGAACCAGTCATCATATCCGCATTATTAATAATGTGTTACGGGATATGACTTGGGTAGATGAGGCGTCTGAAGATGAAAATAACCCTAAGCCTAGTGACAATCTTAACCCCATTGCGGTCATTGGTAATCACCCAACACAGCCTGTAAACAATATCTTTATTCGCGGTAATCAACTGTCTGAGATCGTACCAGGCTACAGTGAAGGCATTAAAATTGTAGGTAATGTGACCGATTTTGTGGTGGCTAAAAATCACATCCACAATATCGCAAATATTGGCATTGTGGCGGCCGGTAACTACACTTGGATTAAAGATTCATCCGGTAAGCCAATCCCTGCTGAGGTGAACCATGCACGCGATGGCGTCATTAGGAATAATGTCGTTCACAACGCTGTCTCACCCATTGCCAATTCGGCTGGAATCTATCTGGATGGTGCGCGTAACGTCATGGTGCGTGGCAATACTTCTTACAATAACTCAGTAGGCTTCTCAGTCGGTAGTGAGCAGCCAGGTGATGCTTCTGGCAATACGCTTAAACGCAATATTGCTTATGGTAATACCGATGCGGGTTTGGTTGTGGGTACGGTTCACGCTGACGCGGTGGTTAACGATACAACGATTGTAAATAATGAGTTTCGTAACAACTACACAAAAGGTGAGTACGGCGGTGAGATGACGATTCAAAGTGTCAACGGGCTTAAGGTGCGAAGTAACCTTTTCTCCTCGCGCAGTGATGTGATTGTTGTTGTGTCACAGCCCTCCAATGATCTGGAGTTAGATAATAACCTGTATTATGGGGCTTCAAATGACCCAGATGTTGCTGTGTTTGACTGGGGCGGAATGACTGGGATGTCCTATGTTGGAATGAGAAACTTCCAAGCAGCAACCTGTCAGGATTTGAAGAGTATTTACCAAGATGCTGAAACCATAAAATACCTCGATCGGATTAAGCGTAAGCACAAAAACAAAGGTAAGGATAAGGATAAGGAAATGCGGCAGATTAAACGGGCTTGTTATAAGCGCAGTAAGCTGTGGTGATGACGATATAGATCTCGTTTGCATTTGGAAAAATCGAAAGATAATTAAGTTAATATCAAATATTCTTATAAATAAAAACCATCTACACTTCGTTTTATCCGTTATGTGGAGAGTTTGATGGAACAGATGGTTTTATACAGTAGTGCAGTCATTGCTGGTTTAGTCCTGCTTGCTTGGAGCTCTGATCGATTTGTCGACGGGGCTTCAGGCATTGCGCAACAGTTTGGTATTTCGCCCCTAGTGATTGGCCTTACCATTGTGGCGTTCAGCACTTCCGCACCAGAAATGCTTGTTTCAGCAATATCGGCTTGGCAAGGTAACAATGGCATTGCGATTGGTAATGCCATCGGATCTAACATCGCTAATATGACACTGGTGTTAGGTATTTCAGCGTTGATTTTGCCGCTTAGCGTTGGCCCGCAGACACTGCATCGGGAAGTTCCATTGCTTCTGACAGGTATGTTGTTTGCGCTAGGGGTTCTGCTTTGGGATGACGAGCTATCGCGTATTGATGGTTTGTTGCTGATGGCCGCGATGATCGTTTCAGTTTGGTACACCCTTTTCCAAGCACGACAGCACAGCTTCGGTGCGCGTGAGTTGGCAACCGTTAGCATGCCGCAGACCACCGCTTTCAATCAGCTTGTTTGGCTGTTGATCTCTGGTCTACTTGTGCTACTCGTCAGTGCAAAAATGCTGGTATGGGGTGCGGTAGGTATCGCACAAAGCTTTGGTATCAGTGATTTGGTGATTGGGTTAACCATTGTTGCGGTTGGTACCAGTCTTCCTGAGTTAGCGGCATCGATCTCTGCCATTAGAAAAGGGCAGCATGATATTGCTGTGGGCAATGTGGTGGGCTCTAGCCTCTTTAATATTTTAGCGGTATTGGGCATTGTCGGCGTTGTTGGCCCTAACCCACTTGACCCGTCAGTGATTGTTAGGGATTACCCCTTAATGCTGGGTTTGATCATCGTCTTTTACCTCTGTACTCGAACCACGCCTAAAGACCAATCGTTTACGCTTAAGCGCTGGGTCGGTGGCGCGCTCTTGGTGCTTTTCTTTGCCTACCAAACCGTTATTTTATTGGTAGGGTAATGCTAGGCCACGTCTTTGGGTGCATCGTTATCACATTTTACACAGTTCAATTCATTGCCTAACTGGCTGTTACGCCCAGCCTCAGATATTACCCATTGACGATTCATCCATGGTGGATTGTGTCTGACATGTTGAAAGTGCCCGCATTGCAATTCTGCAACCCAGTCGTTTTCTTGATCTTTGTGATAGCCTGTAATGGCTTGCTTCATGAGGGTTGAGTCCCTATAAAAAAACCACTCTAAAATAGTTAGAGTGGTTTTAACAGCAGTATGTTGCAGCGTTAGATTATGGACGGCAATCTGATGCTGTAGCAAGGTTAGCGATGCCGATTACCGTATCATCTGCATGGCTTTCTGAATTACAGCCGTATACATTATTACCATTCAGGTTGGTGCTGCCTCTCAGGAAAACTTCAGCAGGTCGAAGGATAACAACGTCACCCGTAACTGATGTGTTGTTTATATCCCCAACAGCGCCTGAATACAATAATACTCCCTTAACTGACGATGCATTATCGCCATCGTCACTAAGACTAAAAGAGGAGTTTAGATAAGCCCCAAGGTGCCCTAAGCTCGAATCATATGATACTAGCGATGCATTCATACTCAAATTAACTGCCTCTGATTCATCTGATGTTTGGGTAACACCCTCAAGGTAAACAGAGCTTCCCCTTCTGGCTTTTATTCTGCCTGCTATTGTCACATCATCCGCCGTTAGAGAAGACGAGTTCCTTAAATCAATGTCGCCAGATAGGGAGCCACCCTCTATTTGCAAGTTAGAGCCATCTATTTTGGCGCGCCCCGTTACTACGATGACGTTGTCCAGCTTCAAACTAGATGAACGCCTAGCTTCAACCTTACCTGTAATTGTTCCTTTTTCAATCCTGATGCTGCTATTTAGGCTGCTGTAGATACCACCGTTTAGTTCGACTGTGCCACTATCTCGAATCTGTACAGAGGCATTCGACTCTGCATGTATCGCTCGCGCATCGGTTGCGGCAGGCACTGAAACCGTGACACCACCACGAATATCAACATTACCGCCTCGGTAGGCTGCAACGGCTTTCATGTATTGGTCATCCGTTCGGGTACTACTGAGCGTAACCTGGCCCCGCGTATTAATATTCGATTGATCACTTGCATTTAAACCAGAACTAGCAAACTCAGTAATACTGTTTGCGCCATCCAGTCTGACAATCGCGCCCCGAAAAGGATTAATGCCTGTGGAGCCACCCTGTATTCGACTATCTCTTACTCGTACATAGGCACTACGCGCCCATATACCTGCCGTGAATTTCTCTGTCGTAGTGGCCGTGAGGTCAAGGAATAAGTTGGTTATCTGTAAGTTGTATGCTCCACCTGCCCAAACGGCGCTATCTTCTATCCCCGCAGGTAGAACAATCGAATCACTCGTGTTACTAGTGCCTAGCAAATGAACATTATCCACTTCAACATAGATTGGGCCAGTACAAGCCCCCGTAATGTTATAAGTGGTATTTTCAGCGATGGATGTATTTTTTAAT
>JBMZDT010000289.1:0-3716 GCA_049614505.1 Leucothrix sp. | reverse complement strand
ATGGTTAAACAAATGACACAGGGTTATTCAAACATGAAGTACGCTTTAACCTTGATAGGCATTTTGAGTATTTTTCTGGCGCTATCTGCTAACTCAGCAGATGACACCGCTGTTTCTATTGCAGTGGTAGATGTCACCTACCTTATGGAAAACTCACCAGAAGCTGAGCTTGCTAGTCAAACACTGCGTGCAAAATTTACACCAAGAGAACTAGAGCTGGCTAAAGAACAAGATGAAATTACCCAACTTGAGGCTGCCAGGCAACGTAATCGTTCGCTGTGGTCTGAAGAAGAAGTGCGTAAAGCAGATCGGGAAATTCGTAGCCTAAAACGTAAGCGTGCGCGTGCTTTAGAAGATTTTCGTGAAGAATTGCGATTTGCGCGTGACTCAGCTTTAGATGGAGTGCAAAAGAGTGTTTTTAGTGCGATAACCGCAGTGCGGGTTGAACGCAATATTGATATCGTGATTCAAGAATACGTGTCAGCAAGTGACCGGGTTAATTTGACACCTTTTGTCATGAAATACTTAGAAAATAAATTAAAAAAACGGCAGATAGATAACGCGGAGTAGTTTATGCGGGCAGCTACATTAACCGAAATTGCGAAGGCTATCGGTGCGGACATTAATGGGGAGGGCAGTGTTGCTATCAGCGCGGTTTCGTCAATTGATCAAGCGCAACCCGGTGAATTAACGTTTATTACCAATGCCAAATATTCATCCCAACTCGCAGCCTGTCAAGCAACGGCGTTGATTGCATCGCCTAAGACCGATGTGAGTGAGTATTCTGGCACAGTGTTACTACACCCTAATCCTTACTTTGCTTACGCAAAAACCATGCAGTTTCTATATCCTGATGATGTAGGCACAGGTGATATTCACCCATCCGCTAGCGTTGCTGATGGTGTGGAAATTGGTAGCCACGTGAGCATTGGGGCGCAGGTGGTCATTGAACGTGGCACGGTGATTGGGGATAACGTTGTCATTAGTGCGGGCACTGTTGTGGGAGAACACTGCGACATTGCTAATGATGTGCGGCTAATGGCTAATGTGACGCTATATCATGGGGTCAAAATTGGCGAACGCACCCGAATCCATTCTGGAGCCGTCATTGGTGCAGATGGTTTTGGCTACGCCCCAGAGAATAAAATTTGGCATAAAATACCTCAGGTTGGTTCTGTTGTCATTGGCTCAGATACTGAAATTGGTGCAAACACCACCGTCGACCGCGGGGCATTAAATGATACAATTATCGGGAATGGGGTCATTCTGGATAATCAGATTCAGGTCGGCCACAATGTCATTATCGGGGATCATTCAGCCATGGCGGGTGCGTCGATTGTGGCGGGAAGCACAGTGATTGGTCAGTACTGCCAAATTGGTGGAGGGGCTTGCATTGGTGGGCACATTGAATTGGTGGACAATGTCATCATTACCGGAATGTCGATGGTGGTTGGTTCGATAAAAGAGGCTGGAGTGTATTCCTCAGGTGTACCCGTGACCGATAATAAACGCTGGCGGCGCAATGCAGTGCGGTTTACCCAGCTTGATGAAATGGCGCGAAACGTTCGCGATTTACAAAAACATATTCAAACTTAACAATCCGTTAAACAGTACAGGAAAGAATTAATGAGAGTAATGGACGTCGTTGAGATTAAGAAATTTCTCGCACATCGCTATCCCTTTTTACTAGTGGATCGGGTACTGGATTATGAAGAGGGAAAGTTTCTCAAAGCCGTAAAAAATGTGACGGTTAATGAGCCGCATTTTAATGGACATTTCCCTGATCAGCCGATTATGCCTGGGGTACTGCTCATTGAAGCGATGGCACAGGCGACAGGATTGCTTGGCTTTTTGACCATGGGTACCGAGCCACAAGAAGATACGTTATATATTTTAGTGGGTGTGAATAAAGTTAAATTCCGCAAGCAAGTGGTTCCGGGCGATCAGGTAGAGCTTTACGCAGAGCTACTAAAGCGCAAAGGCAATATGTGGATTTTTAAAACAGAAGCGAAAGTGGATGGCAAGATGGTGACCTCAGCGGAGCTCATGTGCGCTGCTGTAAAAGGTGATGCCGCTTGATACACCCCAGTGCGGTTATTGACTCCAAAGCTGATATAGCAGACGGCGTATCTATCGGGCCGTTTTCTGTGATTGGCCCAGATGTGACGATTGGTCGTGGTTGCAAGATTGGCCCAAACGTTGTTATCGAAGGCCCTACACGGATGGGCGAAGACAATGAGATATACCAGTTTGCTTCAGTCGGTGCCGCACCACAGGATAAAAAATACGCTGGCGAACCCACTGAGTTAATTATTGGTGACCGTAATGTCATTCGTGAGAGTTGCACTTTAAATCGTGGGACTAGCCAAGACATTGGTAAGACAGTGATTGGTGATGACAATTGGATCATGGCGTATGTGCACATCGCACACGACTGTGTCGTTGGCAACAATACAATCTTTGCAAATAACGCTACACTCGCTGGCCATGTACACATTAAAGACTATGCGATTCTCGGTGGTTTTACCTTGGTACATCAGTTTTGTTATATCGGAGAATACGCGTTTACGGGGATGGGCACTGCGCTCACCAAAGACCTCCCTCCATACGTCACTGCATTTGGTTCGCCTGCGATTCCACGAGGGATTAATAAAGAGGGTTTGAAACGCAATGGGTTTGATTCGGATAGTATTGCTCGCATCAAGCAAAGCTATCGTATGTTGTACCGCCAAGAGCTTCCATTTCAATACGCTTTAAGCAAAATGGAAGAGGCTTACGCTGAGCACCCAGAAATTATGGCACTGTATAAATTCTGCCGCAGGAGTGAGCGCGGCATTATCCGCTAATGAAGATTGCAATGATTGCGGGTGAGGTCTCGGGTGATATTCTAGGCGCTCGGCTTATTGAAGCATTGAAAGTTAGGTATCCTGAAGCGACGTTTGAAGGCATTGGTGGTTCCGAAATGCAGGAGCAGGGCCTGACCTCATTGTTTGATATGGAACGACTCTCAGTCATGGGTTTTAGTGAAGTGCTGGGCCGGTTTAAAGAGCTTTGGTCAACCCGTAAAACCTTGCTTAATCGTTGGCTGGAAACACCACCGGATCTATTTGTTGGGATTGATGCGCCCGATTTTAATATCTGGTTAGAAAAACGCTTACATGCTAATAATATTCCTGCTGTGCATTATGTCAGCCCTTCTATCTGGGCGTGGCGACAAAGCCGCGTAAAGAAATTTGTGGGCAATCTGGATTTGATGTTGGCACTGTTTCCGTTTGAGGTGGATTTTTACCGCAAGCATAAAGTTCCCGCCGCTTTTGTTGGGCACCCTCTGGCGGATGAAGTGCCGTTACACAATGATCCTCTTGGAGCCCGTGAAAAGCTAAACCTACCAAGGGAGCCCTTTATCTTAGGCGTTTTGCCAGGTAGCAGATTAGGTGAGATTCATCGAATTGGGCCCGATTTTCTAAAAGCATTAGCTCAAATACACAACAGTCATCCGGATTGGTCATTTGTCACACCACTAGCCACCGATAAAGTCGCTGAACACTTTAAAGCCTTGCACCAAGAATATGCGCCTGATGTGCCCATTCAATTCATACAAGGCCAGTCGCGCGAAGTGATGGCCGCCTCAGACCAAATTCTAATGGCCTCTGGTACGGCTGTGTTAGAAGGCATGCTTGTTGGCAGGCCGATGGTGGCAGCTTATCGAGTCGCTG
>JBMZDT010000288.1:0-3721 GCA_049614505.1 Leucothrix sp. | reverse complement strand
TTGCTGCCGGGGCTAGTAGACTTGGGGGCATATGTGCGTCACCAAGAGCTGACGGCAACGGTTGAGTCTGAGTCAGTGGCTGCGGCTAAGGCTGGCATTACGCGTTTGTGCTGCATGCCAGAGTATGCAAAGCCCACCGACTCTACGGCCGAAGTCAAGCTGATCAAAGAAAAAGCCTCTGCCTGTGGTAAGGTTTGGTTTGAAGTCATTGGCGCAATGACTGTGGGCCTTAAAGGAGAGCAGCTGACCAATATGGGCGGCTTGAAAAAAGCGGGTTGCATTGGTGTGAGTCAGGGGCATCATAAGTTCGCCAGTCTGGATATCATGCGTAAAGCCATGGAGTACGCACGAACCTGTGACCTCCGTTTGTTTTTGCACCCTTTGGAGTATGGGCTCATTGGTAAAGGCTGTGCGCACGAAGGTGCCATGGCAACGCGGCTTGGCTTGCCGGGTATTCCTGTAACCTCTGAGACCATCGCGTTGTCTAATATCTTGTTGATGGCAGAACAAACCGATAGCAGGGTGCATGTTTGCCGACTGTCGAGTGCGGCAGGTGTCGACATGGTGCGTCAGGCAAAAGAGCGTGGGGTTGATGTGACAGCGGATGTTGCGGCACACCAATTGCATCTCAGCGAGCTTGATATTAAAGACTACAACCCGTTGTGCTATACATTGCCGCCTCTGCGTGCGCAATCAGATCAGCAGGCCTTACGTCAAGCCGTGAGTGAGGGAGTCATTGATGCTATTTGCTCAGATCATCAGCCGCATAATGTTGATGCTAAATTGGCCCCGTTTCAGGAAGCAAGCCCGGGTATCTCTGCACTGGAGACGTTGCTACCGTTGAGTATGGAACTGGTGCAGCAAGATGTACTGAGTCTAGAGACGGCAATATCCAGTTTATCCGCAAACCCCTCTAAGATTATTAATCGGCCGATGGGCTTATCGGTGGGTAGTGATGCGGATTTGTTGCTGTATGATCCTGAAATGGCTTGGACGTTGGAGGCAGGTCAAATGGCTAGTCATGGTAAAAATACGCCGTTCATTGGTCGACACTTTGTTGGTAAGGTATTGCAAACTTATGTAGGTGGTGAGCGTGCTGCTGCTCAAGTATGAGCTAGCGATTCAAATGCTGTAAAAAGGAGATAGCATGATACAAAGTATGACCGCTTTTGCCAGAGGCGATAAAACGATTGGCGATGGCTCACTCAGCTGGGAAATACGCACCGTCAATCATCGCTATTTGGACACGACCTTGAGGCTGCCCGATGGCTTTCGTAGCCAAGAAAATGACCTAAAAGAAACCGTTAGGCAGCAGCTATCCCGTGGAAAAGTGGATGCAACCCTGCGCTTTGATCCCGAAGGTACACAGGCGGTCGCGATTAACCTTGATCAAGCCTTGATTAAGAACTTGCTTGATGCGCAGAGTCATATCCAAAGCATGGCTAGCTCAGCCAATGCGCTGTCTGTCGCTGATATTTTAGCGTGGCCGGGGGTCGTGCAACCTGAAACGGTTGACTATGAGGACTTGTTTCAGGCAGCAGACGCTTTATTGCAATCAACCCTTGAAGATTTGGTCGGTGCGCGTGCTCGAGAAGGGCAGCGCTTAGTGGGTTTTATTGTGCAGCGTTGTGATCAAATCGAAAAAATTGTTGCTGCGGTCACAGATCGCCGTGAAATTGTTGTAGAGGGTGCCCGTGATCGCTTGATGCAAAAAATTGACGGTTTGGATCTTGAAGTCGATCCTAGTCGGTTAGAGCAGGAGCTGGCTATTCAAGCGCAACGTTTGGATGTCAGTGAAGAATTAGATAGGCTGGTGGTTCATGTTCAGGAGCTGCGGCAAATTTTAAAAAGTGGCAAAGCGGTGGGGCGGCGCTTAGATTTTCTAATGCAGGAGCTGAATCGCGAAGCAAATACACTAGGTTCAAAATCTAATGATGCCGAGACGACGCGGCACTCAATGGATTTAAAGGTGCTGATTGAGCAAATGCGTGAACAGATTCAGAATATTGAATAATCCCTTGAATTAGTTGAGTTTGACGCTACCCTAGCGGGCTAGGCGACATCCTGTCGTGAATTTGAAAATAAAGCGGCTAAGAGTCCATGGAATACAAAGATTATTACAAGATATTAGGGGTTGAAAAAAAAGCGGATAAAGAACAGATCCGTAAGTGCTATCGTAAATTAGCCAAAAAATATCACCCTGATGTTAGCAAAGAAGCCGATGCTGAAGCGCGTTTTAAAGAAGTTAAAGAGGCTTATGAAGTCTTGAGTGATCCTGCCAAACGCAGTGAATATGACAGCATGGGTAGCAGTGGATTTGGAGGGCAGCAGTATCGCAGGCCTTCAGGTCAAGGTTACTCTCCTGCTGGTGGTTTTGGCAATGACTCTGGGTTTAGTGATTTCTTTGATACGTTCTTTGGGCGTGGTTCGTTTAATGGACAGCGACATCAAAAACCAGAACCACAGTCAGCAACTATTACGTTGGATTTGGAAGATGTATTCGCTGGTGCTAGCAAACGCATTCGTATCCAAGGTGGCGATAGCGTCCAAGTAAAGATCCCTAGCGGTATTGAAGAAGGCAAAAAGATCCGTTTGGCGGGTAAAGCCTCCAATGGTGGGGATTTGCTGTTACAAATACAAATTAATAAGCATCCAACCTTTCGTTTAGAAGGTAAAGATGTCTATGTCGATTTGCCGATAGCCCCGTGGGAGTCGGCATTAGGTGCGAGTGTGACGGTGCCGACATTAGGTGGTAGTATTAAGTTAACGATTCCTGAAGGCACGAAGTCAGGCAGCAAGATGCGCCTAAAGGGGAAGGGTCTGCCAAGTGCGGTGGCAGGTGATCAATATGTTGTTCTTAAAGTGGTAGCCCCTGTGGCTCAAACTGAAGAGCAACGGGCTTTTTATGAAAAAATGCGCGATCTGTTTGACTGGGATCCGCGCCAATCGCTTTAGTGGATTGATGTGCAATCTACTGGGCCATATTTACAGTAGATTGAGTGTAAGATGAAAGGGTTAAAACAAACTTGGTGGGGTAGTAAGCGAGTATTAGCACTGATTGCTAGTATTCTCTTTGCGTTACCCTTAAACAATGTAGCCATTGCTGCGTTGCCAAGTTCGGTCAATGGTGTTGCGTTGCCGTCATTAGCGGATATGTTGGAACGTGTCTTGCCTGCGGTTGTCGATATCTCGACAGAAGGTTCGTCGGGTGCATCTAAACCACAAGGCAGCTATCAACGACTGTTTGGTGCGAGAATGCCAGAGAATGCTCGAGGCACTGGCTCTGGCATCATCATCGATAAAAAGAACGGGTACATTGTTACCAATGCGCATGTCATCTTCGGTGCGTCAAAAATTAAAGTTAAGTTGGCTGATGGCCGTGAGTATGCTGCAAAAATCATTGGCACTGACACTGAAGCCGATGTGGGCGTATTAAAAATTAAACCTGAACGCCTGAAAGCCATCCGCTTAGCGAATAGTAAAAAATTACGGGTTGGCGACTTTGTGGTGGCAGTGGGTAATCCCTTTGGTTTAGGCCAAACAGCTACTTCAGGTATTGTTAGTGCATTAGGTCGTTCAGGTCTTGGTGTGGAAGCTTATGAGAACTTTATTCAAACGGATGCCCCCATTAACCCTGGAAACTCTGGCGGTGCTTTAGTTAACCTGCGTGGTGAATTAATTGGTATTAATACCGCAATTCTAGGTGGGCGCAGTGGCGGCA
>JBMZDT010000287.1:0-3748 GCA_049614505.1 Leucothrix sp. | reverse complement strand
TTCAAAGCTGCATCGAAACTATCCATAGCTCCACGGCAGTGAACTACCCTGAACTTAGCACCATGATACTCTATTACAGTCTCTTCCTCAGGAGGTGATACTTCAGATCTTTCGTCAGGCACGCTCACCCCATATTACAAATATAGCACACAAAAAATACCACAGTTAACATTTATGTTAACTGTATGGATATAGGCGACAGGCAGTTTTTTCAATATGAAAACTACCTAGGCGTGAGATAATAGCATTAAAAATAACCAAAAAATAAGCGTTATGATTAGTAGGCCTGATGTCAGGCCACATCAAATTAAGGTGGTTTTTTAGTGGGTCAGAATGCGCCACTGGTACATTAGACTGTTTTTCATCCACAGCTGATTGCCAGGCTAACGTCTTTGCCCACCCATCGCTCGAAGCGATCGCGCTTCTGCTAATCTACGCAGACGGTTTTTTGGTTAACCAGCTTTGCCAAAAACTTTGTAGCTGCTTTTCCATAGGCTTGTTTACGCTCTGGTGCATCAATACCGGCTAACCTGATTTTGTGTGTTTTCTTGTTGGCGTCGAGCACTTTAACCGTGTCTCCATCTATGACTTTTATGATCTTAGCTTTAAGCGTACAAGCTACGCCATCACTTTGAATAGGTTGCGTCTCGTTACTCTGACTATAAGCAGTAGTAGAGAGTGAGGCGCTTAACAAGGGGTAGAGAATCCAATAAATGGATCTTTGAGGGACTGCCTTGTATAATTGTATTTTCATATTATAGGAATATAATATTAATCTTATTTTAATATTAAAAACGGTGTAAAAATGATTTTAACCGTAGGAAACACAAAAGGCGGAGTAGGTAAAACTACAATGGCACTGAACATCGCCATCGCACGGGCATTAGCTGGACGTGATGTTTGGTTGATCGACGGTGACAGACAGGGAACCGCCCAGACTGCCATTAGCATTCGTGCTGACTCGAACATACAGCCCGGCATTGCTTGTGTGAAATATGACGAAGGATCTTTGCTTAGATCACAAGTCAAACAGCAAGCTAGTAAATTTCAAGACATCATAATCGATGCAGGTGGTCGTGACTCAACTGCATTACGAGCGGCACTGATTCTGTCCGATGTTTTGCTAGTTCCCTTCCAGCCTCGTAGCTATGACGTGTGGGCTCTGGATGATATGGCCGCATTAATTGATGAGGTCAATAGTATGAGGGATGGGCTAAGATCCTATGCCGTTTTAAATTGTGCCGATCCAGGTTCACATTCTCAGGACAATGAGGAAGCCGCAGAAGCGGTAGGGGAGCTATCACAATTCGAGTACTTACCAACACCAATACGCCGACGTAAATCATTCGCTAATGCGGCAGGGCAAGGCATGTCTGTATTGGAATTTAAGCCCCAAGATAAGAAGGCGTGTGCTGAGTTAAATGCTATGATTTCAATGCTTTTTTAATATTAAAAAAGTATCAATTTAATATTAAGGTGATATTTAATGGCCATTACGAAACCGAAGAAAAAAGACACCACCACGGCAACGCAGGACGTTGATGATTTTATAGCAGGAGCACCGGACAGCAAGACATCCGTAAAAGGTGTTAGAAAGGGTAACAAGCAACAGATCAGCCTTACAATAACTCCCGACCTTTTAGAGAAGGTCGATGCACTAGCTAGTAAAATGGGACAGTCTCGGGCAGCGGTAATCAATATGGCAATTTATCAGGCCGTAGAGGACTAGTTAGCCTTCGATTTATCTGACCCAGGTTATTCCTTCTGTAAGTGTGCTGCCGCAAATTTGAATCAAAGTTGTTTAGTTGAATGCGTTTAGGAAATGAGGAAATCATCACCCTTGTGAGAGGACAGTGGTGTCTGACTTCCTCATTTTCTAAACCGTTTACACCGAGTAGTGTGCAATTATTTTTAGTGATGTACTCGGCATCGCTCTACCCCTAGAGCTCGAGGATTAATATCCTCCTGTTCCAATGAACAGAGCATGAACTCCACGGATAATGTGTTGGCAGGATTGAATGCGATGTCAAAACCCCTCAGGATCAATTGGTCGATCCTGAGGGTAAACCGGCTTAGGCCAGATGATCCTGAACAGTGTAAACGTGCCCACAGAGTGATTTGACCCTTCCCTTGCTCTGCCCCAGTTGGCCCGCTTGAATCAGTTCCAGTTTGTGACAGGCTGGGCATCGGGCCCGAATATCTCCTCCCTGCTCTACCGCTGATTGATTATCAGCATTCAGCACGTACTGAGCGACCACTTTACCGCTGGTTCCATACTCTGGGTTGATCCGAAGAACGCCTTCATGGTTTAGCTGCTCAAGAATGGCAACGGCCTTCTGTTGCCGTGCTGCGTCATCCACAAAACGCACTTTCAGAGCAATCAGTTTTTTCTTCACTGGGGCCTGAGTTGGCTTCAGTGCCTTACTCATGATGGCGGCTTTAATTGCGTCATAGTGGGCGATTGAATAGTCCACCCTTTCGGCACCTTGAATGTCTGTAGTTAGTGAACGTTCACTAACTACAGAAAGGGCCTCCGAGCTTGAATCTAAGCGGTTAGGGGGCGTTTGAGCGGTGTTTATTGGTGCACTTGTCGTCGCCGCTGATTCGAGGGTTGAGGGGAGGGGCTTGGACTGAACTTTTTCCCGCAATAAAAACCGGCTAAGTGGGTTTCCCATGGGGGTAAATTCATGGGTCATGGTTTTGAAGTCAGAGCCATCAGACTGCCAGTCATGGTTTACCTTGGCTCTTAGACTAAAGGCCGGCAGGGCCACCAGTGGGTTAACGAATACCGCTGAAAATGCACTGGTGAACATCGCACCCAAACTACAGACCAAAGAGAAGAGGGCAATCGTAAAGCGTTGGCCCGTCGAACCCGTTTCAAAGGTCTCTACGGGTTTCTTCAGTCGGTTAGCGGCTTGCGCTTGGGTAATCGAAATGAGCGCATCCTGAAAGTGCTTCTCCGCCTCCAGCTTGGCAATGGCTCTCGATGGGGCATCCTGAATCAGCTCGGCCCGAGCTAACAGTGAGTCCCGCTCAAACCGTGCCGATTGGCGCAAGTTGCTGAAGCTGCTTTCAGTCAGATTATACGAGGCGGATTGTGTATCACGCTTATCGGCATCGGCTGTCTGACTATTGATGCCTGCAGTGACAGCCATAGACAAAATGGCTAGCGCCAGCAAGCTCTGAATCAGGGTACTCATTGAGAACCCCGTCAGCCGGTAACTCACGATCAACCCCTTGCCGACAGGCACTTCTAAGCAGGCAATCCCAATACCAACCAGACATAACAACCCGATAAACAACACACTGGTCTCTGGCGTTGTGAGTTTTGAGATAAGGAAATTGGAAAGGTGATAACAATTGATCGCCACCAGCGACGCGGTAATAAACAGGAGGCCATATTCCATGTGCCTAGATGCACCCACCTGATGCCCTGCAATCGTTTGATTTCGGAAAGAAGCACTCATGACAACTTCCTCCGGCTAATGGCGTATAGCTCAACGAACCCTTCACGGCCCATAAAGTGTAAAAACACTTCCCAGCCGTAGGCTCGCTGATCCCGAATATAGATGTCGCGGGCTTGTTGTGAGTCAAAGGTCATTGACTCGATGGGTAAAGACTGTGCATTTTGAGTGCGCACAGACGGAATTACCTGATACTCTGTATCGTGCATTTTTCGATCCTCGTCTGATCGTTAAGTGAAGTCCTTCCCGTTCTGTTGGTAGCAGGCGGGTAGGGCGCTATCGTT
>JBMZDT010000286.1:0-3748 GCA_049614505.1 Leucothrix sp. | reverse complement strand
TGAAATAGGAGGTAAAGCTTTGCAAGAAGTTAGGTACGTGAAGAGCGTAAATACAAGTTATAGCAAGTGATAGGAAACTGTGGCTTTAGTGGTAAGGATATCCATGATCAAGAAATTGCTAATAATACCACTGAGTTATTAATTGCAAGCAAGTTGTTTGACTCGGTAGTACAGCAAGAGATAGCGTATTGTAAGGAACACGCTATTCCCTATAAAGTAGTGAGTGATGGCAATGTCCTCATTTTCTGAAAAGCGCCAGTGAATCCACTTGAAGCAATGCAAATGTCGAGGGCAACATGGCTAAAATCTATTTTATTTGTGGTTTCATAGGCTCTGGAAAAACAACCTATTCTAAGAAGCTGGCAAAATCAGAAGGTGCCTTCTGCTTTTCTATGGATGAGTGGATGATTCCACTTTATGGTGAGCACATGAAGCGCGAGGTATTTGATGCGCGGCGGTTTACTTTGCAGAACTTATTCAAGGATGCCTGTAAACAATTAATGTCGCTTGGCGTGCCAGTGATATTCGACTTTGGCTTTTGGACAAAATCAGAAAGAAACGCATTTTTGCTGTGGGCATCAGACAATGGTTTTGATAGTGAAATGCACTATCTGGATGTGTCATTTGATGTGTGCAAACAGCGAGCGAACAATAGAAATGCAGCCTTAGAGGGTAAATCCTACGACATGACGCCAGAAATGCTGGATCTGTTTTGGTCGTGGTTTGAAGTGCCATCGCAAGATGAAGCGTTGGTTTGGGTGTCTGGGTAGATTAAGGGCATGGAGATAAATGAATAAAATCAACATCATTGGCACCAGTGGAAGTGGCAAATCAACGATTGCTCGAGCGTTGTCAGAAAAACTCAATTGCCCTTATGTCGAGCTTGATGACATTTTTTGGAAGCCAAACTGGGGTGAATCAACCGACGAGGAGCTGTTTAGGAACCTTAAACAGGCGCTAGACCATCCGAGGTGGGTGCTTGATGGCAATTACACCCGTACCATTCCAATAAAGTGGGCGGATGCCGATACTGTTATTTGGTTAGACTTTTCATTTGCCAGAACGTTGTACCAAGCCGTTACGCGGGCCTTTATGCGTAGCTTAACTAAGCAGGAGATTTGTTCGGGTAATACCGAGACGTTTAGGAAGTCTTTTTTCAGCAGGGATTCGGTGATTTTGTGGACGCTAAAAACGTACCAAAGTAATCGTGTTCGAAACCTTAAGCTGATGGAAAATCCTGACTACGGACATATCAATTTCATTCGATTGACCAGCCCTAAACAGGCGAACTTCTTTATTGAAAATAACGCTGGTACAAATGTAAAAAGCGCTATGAATGAGGGCTAAAGCTGGTTATAAAGAAGGCGTCGCGGATTTTCCAGATGACTTTAAGTTGTTTGGGCAAATAAACAGAGTAACTGAGAAATTTATGTTTACAGGAATTGTGCAGTCTATCGCCAAAATTATCGATGTTAGTGATGAAAATGGCATTAGAACATTTGTGATTGATTTTAAAGAAGGCTTTTGCGCTGATCTGGAAATAGGCGCAAGTGTGGCGATCGATGGTGTTTGCCTTACCGTCACTGAATTGGTGTCTGATGTTAGAGTGACGTTCGATGTCATGCTGCAAAGCTTACTGATTACAACGCTGAGTCAATATGAACGCGGTACGAGTGTCAATGCCGAGCGTGCAGCAAAAGATGGGGCAGAAATTGGAGGGCACCCATTATCAGGTCATGTCGATTTTAACACGGCTGTGGCTAAAGTAACCCAAATCGAAGACAACTACTGTTTGCGCGTGGCGCTGCCCGATGATTGGAAGCGGTACGTTTTTCCAAAGGGCTATATTGCGCTGAATGGCGCAAGCTTGACGGTGTCTCAAGTCGATAAGCAAGCAGGGTGGTTTGAAGTGTGGTTAATTCCTGAGACGCGAAGAATGACAGTGTTTGAGTCTAAACAAGAAGGGGATCTGATCAATGTTGAAATTGAGCGTGGCACTCAGGTTGTTGTAGACACAGTGAGAGATACATTGGATGAGCGCTTGGGGCCTTTGCTTCCTTTGTTTGAAAAACTCCTTTTGGAAAATGGGATCGATGTTGATTCGCTAGGTCAGGTGCGGCCTAAAACTGACGAATTACAATAGGCATTTTATGATGGATTTGCGTCAGGTGCTTGGGCTGCTTTTCTTACTGTCGGTAGTCGGTTGTAGTAATAACGCGACTATTCACTCAGGTGACAGCACTGCTTTAACTGCTAAAAAGTCCAATACCCGATACATGCGAGAAGCCGTAGCAGTAGGTGCAGTATCTGTGGCATTAGGCTCGCTTGCACTGGGTGACGTTGATCGAGATTTTAAAACCACCAAGGAAGGTTGGTTCGAAAAAGACTCAAAATACGCAGGAATGGATAAACTGGGTCACGCTTGGTACGGCAGTGCCATTGCAGATTTTTTCTATGAGCGTAATCCCAATAAGGAGACACAGGCTAAGAGTTCGGCCGCATTGGCTTCTGCTATTTCTCTTGGGATTATGTCTTTGGTTGAAGTGTCGGATGGCTTTGCTGACAATATTGTAGGGTTTAGTCGCGAGGATATGGTAGCAAACGCGGTTGGCGCAGGCTTTTCTTATGTGCGCAATACAAACCCACGGTTAAAAAAACTGGTTGATTTTCGCATTGAATATTTGCCTGATTACAGTGCTGATGATTGGTCCATTGATACCTTCTACGCTGATCAGAAATACCTATTGGCATGGAAATTATCAGGCATTGATGCGCTTAAAAATAATCCTGCCCGTTTCTTTGAGCTACACACTGGGTACTACGCCAGAGGCTATAGCTCAAAGGAGTTTGGGGATGAAAAGCAACGTAATGGCTACATTGGTATCGGTTTAAATTTGTCTGAAATATTTAGCCTCAGTCAGTCAGAGAAGCGCCGATCAAAGCGCGTTGCTAAACATTTCCTTGAGCATATCCAGTTACCTAAAACCAGTGTTGAGGCTAGTAAATCGTATTAGCCAACACGCGATCTACGAACAGTTTAACCCAGCCCTCAGCGGTGGAAGCTCTTCCTCAAACTGAGCATCAGTTAGTGTGCGCAGGAAGCATTCCAGATTGTTAATATCGTTATTATTAAGATTCCGCATGTTTAATTGGTTGCTGATGTTTCTATTGACCTCTGGGGTTGCCCAAGGCTGACTGGTTTCAGGGTTAATACCACGCTGGTTGTTACCGCCTTGATGGTCATAAAAATGAATCACCGTTTGTAAGTTAGCGAAAGCACCATTGTGCATATAGGGCGCAGTAACGGCTACATTTCTTAGGGTGGGTACTCTAAAACGTCCCCGAGCGGCGTTGGTGTTGATAGCAGGATTTGCAAATAAGCCTTGGTCACCATTGTTCACTAAGTCGGGTTGTTGGCCGACACTAGCCAGCATACTATTGAGCGATGCGTTGGCCGGAACACCAATGTTTTCGTACTCGTGGTTGGTAAACAGTTCGTTAGGTGAGCGGTTGGGTAGGCCATTTACATGATGACAGTCGCGGCAGCTAGCACGGTTAGAGAAAAATAGATTTTGACCACTCGCTTCTGCTTGGGTCATGGTGTAAGTGCCCGCAACAGCGCGATCATATTTCGAATCAAATGGGGATACTTTTTGGGTTTCCTGAAAGCTCGCTAAACTGTCAGAGAGTGCGGCGAAGGCGGTCTCTGTATTAACAAGCACGTCAACACCATAAATCGCTTCAAAAG
>JBMZDT010000285.1:0-3748 GCA_049614505.1 Leucothrix sp. | reverse complement strand
AACTTCCGACTATAGCTTGCATGCTATGACAAATAATAGTTAGTATTGGGCGGGGCTATTGTCTGTGTTGAAGTAATCAGCAGTGGTCTGAGGCAGCATATCGGGAGCGTTGTGTTTGAAAAAGGCGGAGTTTGTACAACAGTTTGGCAGTATTTATGAGCATTCTGCGTGGGTAGCAGAGCAGGCGTTTGATCGTGGTAATACTGACTTTAATAGCCTTGTAAGTCTAACGCAGTCTCTACGCTGTGAGGTAGAAGCGGCAGGCGAGGAGCGTCAGCTTGCTCTACTGTGTGCTCATCCAGACTTGGCAGGTAAAGCGGCAGTGACCGGCAATCTCACCGCGGCGAGTACGTCCGAGCAGGCGGGTGCTGGACTTGATCAGTGTTCACCTGAAGAGTTCGTGCGCTTTGAGCAATTCAATAAAGCCTATACCCAGCAATTTGATTTTCCTTTCATTATGGCTGTTAAAGGTGCCAATCGGCATCTGATTCTTGAGGCGTTTGAAAAGCGGTTGTTGAACGATCGTGATACTGAGTTTAAGACCGCACTTGAAGAAGTGCACAAAATTGCTGGTTTTCGTTTAACTGCTTGGTTTGAGGAGAAATCAAGCGGCAGTTGATAACAAATTTCAGTGATCCAATAAACTAGGAGAGAGGCATCTATGGCTACAAAAGAGCAGTTACGAGATCCAAACTATATGCCGCCGATAGCATCGGCGGTTCCTTTAGGTATTCAACACATACTGGCGATGTTCGTTAGTAACGTGACACCGGCCATTATTGTGGCAGGTGCAGCGGGCTTTGGCTTCGGTAAGCCAGATATGGGTCAGATGATTTACATGATCCAGATGTGTATGTTTTTTGCAGGTATTGCAACACTCATTCAAACGGTAGGACTGGGCCCTATTGGTGCGAAACTGCCAATCGTTCAAGGAACTAGTTTTGCATTTATCCCTGTGATGATTCCGATTGTTGCCGGTGGCGGTGTAGATGCCATGGCAGGCTTGATGGGAGGTATTGTTGCAGGTGGTATCTTCCACATGTTCCTTGGAACAATTATTAGTCGTATCAGAAGCATGCTGCCGCCGCTTATTACCGGTTTGATTGTACTTATGATTGGTCTGGCCCTAATTAAGGTAGGTATCCAATATGCGGCAGGTGGTGTGCCAGCCATTGGTAAGCCAGAATTCGGTAGCCTCGGAAATTGGGCAATGGCTGCTGTTGTAATCGTTGTAACGTTGTACCTAAAATTCTTCACAAAGGGAACGTTGTCTATGGCGGCAACCATCCTTGGTTTGTTAGCCGGTTACTTGGTTGCATTTGCAATGGGTGAAGTCAACTTCGGCAATATTGGTAAAGCGGCTTGGTTTGTCGTTCCAAACCCACTGCACTTTGGTATTGATTTCAATATTGCTGCCGTTATTGGTATGTGTTTGATGGGAATCATTTCCGCGATCGAAACCGTGGGTGATGTGTCAGGTATCACCAAAGGTGGTGCAGGCCGTGAAGCCACTGATAAAGAAGTCACCGGCGCAACCTATGCTGATGGTTTAGGCTCTACTATTGCTGGTATCTTTGGTGGTCTACCTAACACGTCTTTCAGTCAGAACGTTGGTTTGATTGCGATGACAGGCATGATGAGTCGTCACGTGGTCACACTGGGTGCGATCTTCCTTGTGATTTGTGGTCTTGTACCTAAAGTGGGTGCTGTGATTTCTACTATCCCCATCGAAGTGCTGGGTGGTGGTGTAATTGTTATGTTTGGTATGGTTGCGGCAGCGGGCGTAAACATGCTTTCAGCCGTTGCATGGGATCGTCGCAGCATGTTGATCTTCGCTATCTCGCTGTCCATTGGTCTGGGTCTACAGCTTGTACCAGAAGCACTACAGCATGCACCTCAGACTGTTAAGGTCTTGATGACGTCAGGCTTATTACCTGCCGCATTCATTGCGATTTTGCTAAATCAGGTATTGCCTGAGATTGACTAACTAGTCATATCCAGCAACAGTAAGGCGAAGCCGATACATTGAAAAATGTGTCGGCTTTTTTAGTGTTATTAAGGTTGCATTGATCATAGTGTGATGCGCCTTAATGGGGAAAATGGGATGTTTAAGTAAGTGATGACGCAATCAAACATATTGTTACTGATTACTGCCGCCATATGGGGTTCAGCCTTTGTCGCACAGCGTATTGGCATGGAATATATCGGCCCTCATACCTTTAACGGTATTCGATTCTTGATTGGCAGCGCCGTGCTGGTTCCGCTGGCTATTTGGCTGCATCACCGAATGGCTAATCAAGATGCCAAAACACGCAATAAAATGCCTGATGATAAAGGGGTTGCAGATAAGCAGAGTAATGCAGGTTTAGTTTGGGGAGGTGTAATCGCAGGAGCTGTGTTGTTTATTGGAGCAGCTTTGCAGCAGGTAGGCATTGTGTATACCACAGCAGGTAAAGCAGGTTTTATCACGAGCCTGTATATTGTGCTCGTGCCTATTATGGGGATTGCATTCAAGCAAAAAGCGGGATTAGGCATTTGGTTAGGTGCGCTGTTGGCACTTTTTGGACTCTATTTACTGAGCATTCAAGCAGACTTTACGCTGGAGTACGGCGATTTATTAATGCTAATAGGAGCGTTCTTCTGGGCAGCGCATGTCCTTGTGATTGGCTGGCTAGCCCCTCAATATGACCCACTCAAATTATCCATTATTCAGTTTTTCGTATGCGGCTTACTCAGCATGATGGTGGCATGGGCACTAGAAATGATTGTTTGGTCTGATGTTATGTTGGCCATGGATGCCATTTTATATGCTGCCATTATGTCTACAGGCATTGCTTATACGTTACAGGTAGTCGCTCAGCAAAACGCAAAACCCTCGCATGCGGCGATTATTTTAAGTAGTGAGGCGATGTTTGCTGTGCTTGCGGGGTGGGTGATTTTAGGTGAGGTGCTGACGCCGCGAGGGATGACGGGTTGTGCATTCATCTTGCTTGGGATGCTTGTTTCTCAGCTGCTGCCAGATATGCGTTTGTTGGGTCGCTTAAAGGGTCAATGCAAACGTTAATGAACCAGTTTGATTGATGTCACGACATAGCTAATGAATTTCATGAAGTGGCCTAAGTCATTGATCATGTTTCATAAAATATTGGAGTAGTCTATGTCATTCAATCTGGTAGATTTAATAAAAGATCAAGTTAGTGATCAAGTCCTTGGACAGATCAGTAATACAGTTGGCGAAAATTCAGATACAACAAAATCCGTTATTGAGGGTGCGATACCTGCTTTGTTAGGTGGTTTTATGGATAAAGCCTCTAGCGGTGAAGGAGCGGGTGCATTATTTGACGCTGTTAGTAATCAGGACGACAGTATTCTCGATAATCTTTCTGGCATGATTGGCAGTGATAATAAGACCGCTCTTATTGAAAGTGGTGGTAGTGCGCTCGGTTCAGTGTTTGGTAGCACAGGCGCTTCGGGATTAGTTAGTGCTATCTCAGGCTCAAGTGGAATGAGCTTAGGCGGAACAAGTACAGTGTTAAGCATGGCAACGCCAATGGTCATGAGTACGCTTAAACGCTTTATGTCAGGTGGTGGCAGCAATGATGCTGGTGGTCTAGCAAGTGTTTTGGCGGATCAAAAAGATAATATTGCTGGCGCAATGCCTAGCGGTTTAGCTGATCAACTAGGCGCTAGCGGTTTCATGAGTAATATTGGCAATCTATTGGGCAGTGGTGCTGGTGCGGCGGCAGGC
>JBMZDT010000284.1:0-3755 GCA_049614505.1 Leucothrix sp. | reverse complement strand
TTTGATCATGGTAAATTAGCAGGTATCACGCTGCTTAATCACCGTACATCAGCACCTACGCGTTATACGATGAAAACGCTGCTGCAAGACCTGACTAAGGTGGCGCAGTATGTGACAGATCCTGCCATTAAAAAACTGTTGATTGAAAAAGATTCAGCAAAGCAAGATGAGGCGGGGGGTATTGGTACACCTGCAACACGAGACAAGCACATTGAAACGTTATTTACACGTGGCTTTATCACAGAGGTGGGGGGCTACGTTGTCAGTACCGATATTGGCCGTGACTTTCATGATGCCTTGCCCGATTTTGCCGTTAAACCTGATATGACTGCACTGTGGCATGAAAAGCAAAAACAAATAGAGTCAGGTGTACTGGACTACCAAGCGTTTATTGGTGAGGTCGATACTATTATCGCGAATGAAATCAGCCGAGCTAAGCGAGTGGGTTTAAATATTAACGTGAAGCCCATTGTTTGCCCCACTTGCGATAGAGGTCATTTAGTGTTGCGAACCAGTAAAGCCAATCATCAATTTTGGGGTTGTTCAGCGTTTCCAGCGTGCCGAACCACCTTTAATGACAAGAAGGGTCGGCCTGATCTTGATTAGACCTAGCGTTCTAACCATTCGATAGTAAACGTCATGTAATAGTTGTCTTGATTGTCACTGGGATAGAGTAAACGGTAGTTGTGACCTGCCCCATCTCGATAGTCTCTTTGCAGGATTTCTGTATCTTGATTATTGAGCGCAACGTCTTGAAAGCTGCGACTGCTGACAAGCGTCAAGCTGAACTGGTCAGTGAGTGAGTTTTCTATCTGGTCAAGCGTAAATAGTTTTCCTTTTTTTGAGTCAACTAGAACGTCCGTGGTGCAATCATTGGGTTGCGGTGTAATGGCATAGTCAATGCCATCGATAAGAATCTCATAAGCGTCGTATTGAGGGTTGCGTGTGTAGCCCAA
Organism: Leucothrix sp.; assembly: GCA_049614505.1. GTDB lineage: Bacteria > Pseudomonadota > Gammaproteobacteria > Thiotrichales > Thiotrichaceae > Leucothrix. The sequence continues at coordinate 2,799 of JBMZDT010000284.1, read as the reverse complement.
GCTGTCTAGGTTGTAGGACGTTTGGTTTGGCTTGTCTTTGAAGGCGTAGCAGTATTGGTCAAAGAGGCTAACAAAATCATTAAGGTGTTTATCAGTAGCAGCGACAGCGGGGTAAGACATAATAATAAATGCTGTAGCATACAAATACTTCATTACCAATGATCCTGACAAATGGGGGGGCAGCAGATGACAACCAGATATATTGGATAGTGTAGCGACAAAGTCAGTTTTTTGCATCCTGTTTACCACGCTCTGGTATTGCAATTATTTATGATTCGCTTGATTTAATTAATATACTCTCAAATTGTCACAAATTGTATCACATTAAGATAAATCCTTGGACTGAAAGACAGATACTGTTTAGCATTCTCCTATTAACGATGCAATACAAGGTGAGTAATGAGGAAAACTAGCTTTGCGTTTCAATGCGTTATGGGGATGGGGTTAGTCGGTTTGCTACTGAGTAGTATAGCCACTTATGCAAATGAAAAAGCAATTTGTTCTGCTTACGCCCGTAATAGTGTATTGGCGCATATTGAAAATATAAAGTCAGAGTGTGGGTTTAAGGGTGCCTTGTGGAGCCCGGGGTTACACCAACATCAAACGTGGTGTTTGCAAAAAAATATAGTATCAGCCAAACAAAATAGCGTGGATCGTCAAGCACAATTGGATCGCTGTGGTCGTGTAATGCAGCGCGAGTTAACGTGGGATGAGCTTGATTTTCGTGTGCAAAATGACTTGTTTGGTGAGCTCATTATGGCGGTTGCGATGGACGATATCGATAGCCTTAAGCTATTTGAATCCCAAGGTGTTGACTTAACGTTTGAGTGGCGATTAATCGATGGTGGTCTTTTGTATTGGGCGATTAGTAATCAGGCGACTCAAGTGGTGCGCTATCTCATTGAGCAAAAATCAGCAAACCCAAATTTAACGGTTAACGGTGGGCCCAATCCGTTGGTCAAGTTGCTGAACCATGCACCTGATGCTAACTATCGACTACTGGCTTATCTACTGCAACAGGGGGCTAGGCCGAACCACGGGGGTGAGGATTATTCGGATGCGAGCTTTCCGCTGACAACGGCTTCCGCGAATAATGATTTAGAAGCGGTAAGATTATTATTAAAATTTCAGGCAAATCCGAACCTTTATGAGTCTATCCCCCCACTAATGATGGCAATCTACCAAAAAAACTCGCGCATGGTAGATTTATTGCTGAAATCGGGTGCAAATCCAAATCGAGGTTTAAATCGTTTGAGTTGCCAAGAGATACGTAAGCAACGACCAACAGGTGAACTGTTAGCGATGGATGCAGCAATCAGCGCAGGTAATAGTCGAATAATCGATGCCTTAAGTCAGCGGGGTGCTAAAACAACGGCGCAATGTCTTAACGGCTAATAACAAGGACACTAATGAACGTAAGAACAGTAACAATAGGGGGCTTATTCGTATCGCTTTGCCTAAATCCTTTGTGGGCTGAGGATGATGGTACAGACAACAGTGTTGTAGAGCATCGGTTGAGTTTAGCAACCGCACTGCGTGCAGCTGAGATCAGTGTCATTAGCTGTAGAAAGCAAGGTTTGAATGTGAGCGCTGCGGTTGTGGATAATAGTGGCTTATTGCAAGTCTTGCTTCGCGATACGCACGCTAAACCGGTGACGACCTCCCTGAGCCAGCGTAAAGCTTACACTGCTGCAAACTTCTCAAAAGACACGACACAATTGGCTAACCTCTCTGACACAGCCGTCGGTCGCACCACAGGTATCCTAATGTCGGCTGGGGGCGTATTGATTAAAGTCGATGATGTTGTCTATGGCGCGATCGGTGTGAGTGGGTCAGATACTGGCGCAAAAGATGATGAATGCGCCAAGGCTGGGTTGTTGGCTATTTCCAAAGGCTTGAGCAAGCCTCCAGAGGACGAGCAGGCGAGCAGCGATGAGGCAAAAAACGATCAGGGTAGTTAGCTGTCACTAACACCATTGGTATTGGTAATGCTTGGCTCTATTTCGTGAGTGCTGATATTGTTACGTGAGAGCTTGTTAATATGGTTTTGTGCATGCTGTAGTTTTTGGAACAGTTCACTCAGCTCCTTAGCATTCAGTGTGCCATCTTCACGCATCTCTCGCTCGATGGCCGTGATCTCGTGTTGTTCTGCACGCAGTTTTCGGGCTTCTTTTGGCGTTAATCGACCTAGGCGGGTGCCAGCTTCAATTGATTTTGCCTGCTTCGCTTGTATGGCGTTGACGTAGCGTGCTGACACAACATGGTTAGCCGACGCGTCTGTTGTGTAAAAAGATAGGATTAACAGGCTAGCAAAGGACAGGCTGAGGACTGCGGGAATGGAGCGGGTGTTATTTTTGCACTTCATCATCTCTTCCAAGATCTTTTGTATAATTATTGTGACATCAGTTAGCTTATAAGGTTTCCTGCTAATGACCGTTATTAGTGATTGTGGCCGAAAATAAAGTTCAAAATATAATCGATTTTTTTTATACCTGCACACAACAAAGGCACAAACAATCTGCTTGTGCCTCAATAATAAGTGGCTATTTGCTATTTGCTATTTGCTATTTGCTATTTGCTATTTGCTATTTGCCTAAGTTTATGCGTCTAGCATAAGCTATTTTACTACCAATAATGTTTCCACTGATAGCTACGGTGCCCGTGAGTTTTTGGATGGTAGTGTACTGGGGTAGGGGCTTTGTGATAGGTAATTTGTGGAGCAATTATACGACGCTGCCTGACACGTTGTACCTGAAGGTGTTCATGCTGGTGGTTAAGCGCAGTGATGCTTCTAGGAGC
>JBMZDT010000283.1:0-3758 GCA_049614505.1 Leucothrix sp. | reverse complement strand
AATTTCAGCAGTAAAGCGTGTGGTGTAGATGGGGCAGAGGAGTTTCTCCCAAAGGTAGGCAACCCCGCCAATGTGATCTTCATGAGCATGGGTAATGACTAAGCCTGCTAATGATTCTCGTCTAGATGCGATAAATTCGGGGTCTGCCATTTGCACGGGAGGCGCTGAGGGGGGCAGTCCTAATGCTTTTTCTTCTGCTGTGGGCTTGGCAAAGGTAATACCACAGTCAACTATTAGCCATTGTGCATTGTGGCCGTATAGGTTCATGTTCATGCCAATTTCGCCAGTTCCTCCTAGAGGTAAAAACCAAAAATCGGACGCATCAGGTGTCATGGGGAAGTGGCTCCAGTGATAAAGTGGGACTATAGTACCTGAGGCTACAGATTTTTTCGTGTAATATTGCCCCACAGAGTCAACAGCGTTCTTCTTCAAGAATTTGTACAAAGTTGGCCGTTACAATGAGCAGAGGGATGAATATGAGAAAGCTATTATTGGTTTTGTTATGCACTGTGGTGCCTGCGCTAACTCAGGCAGATGAAGTGTGGGAGAGTACACGAGGGCGCGTAGTCTATGAAACAGATCTTGCGGCAACGGCGATCTGGAGCTATCGCAGTCAGTATACTGTTGGGCTGATTCACATCGCCGGGCTGGCAGGGATTTATCAGAACCGGGGGACTTATGAGGCCTACTGGGTGCAAAATAATTCTAAAGAACGCTGCGATACATTAAGGCCCACACAAAACAGGGCGACTTCACCTTATTGGGGGCGCATTCATATTACTTTTTTGGATAAAAAGTTTCCGTTTCGCTGGGAAGCCAAGTGGAGTTATTGCAATGAGCCTATGCAGCAAACGCTGTGGAAAGGCCAACCTGTGACCCGTTTTTCAGAATTAACAAAATGATAGACTAGCGGCAGTCGATGGTCATGGTTTCAGTGACTTGTGCATGACCATCAATTTCAGCGAGTGTTTGTTGGACTAACTCAGGTTGTTTACATATTGCTGAAAATTGTTCACCGAGCAACATGTGCTTAGTGTCAATAAATGTGGCTAAGCCAACGGCACTATCATCTGTGACAATCAGCTCTAATGTGCTTCCCTGTAGTGTTTGGGGAGTGTTTAGAGGGAGTGTAAGATTCATTTGCAAGCGAGACTCTTTGTTAAGTCGCAGGCTGTATTTTTCGACTTTATCGAAGGTTAATGGCGTTTTGTCTAACAAGGCAGTCGTGAAATACTTCACTTCAGTGAGCCCGCTCAAAATGTCTGCTGCCCGCTTTTTAAGCGTTGCATCACGCTTGGTTTCAGAAAGGTCTTCACCATCCATTAAAATAGCGGAGAGTTCTTTGTCATAAATCCAGCTCATCTGAATAGCGGTTAATTCCTTGTCTGGGCTATTAACCAGCTTAGCGGTGAGGTCGAGCTGGTAATGAAATCCAGCTGCAAAGGCGGTTTGCATCATCATCGAAAAAAAGACAGTGAATGTGACTAGGCGTAAGCATGCGTTGATTTTCATGAAGGTTTCTCTTCAGTTTTTAGGGGTTTGCGTCCGCCACCAATAGCAGTGTGACGACCAGTACAGCACCAGCGGTTGACCACGCCCCTAAGACTCTTAAGACGATGCCAGCTAGCAGCTTGTGTAATGCTAAGGCAAGCAGACTAATCATTAATAGCAGTAGGCTTGCGAAAACGCCGCTACCACTCAGGTGGGCGTATATTTTCGTTGCCTGTAGTCCAGGTATTCTAGGGACTGATGAATCCATGCCAATAACGATTGCTGCAATAATCGCAATAATCAATGGGATGGCTTTAGGCAAATTTAATTTTAATACAACCAGTACCCCTGTGAGCGCTGCTAGTGGGAGGAGTACTAGCTCAGCATTCCAGGCGGCTGATTGGTAGCGTGTCATTAGTAGCGCAGCAGTGAGTGTTACGAAAAACACAGGGAAGGCGGTACGTAAAGTAGCCCATCCTTGCTGACCAATGAGCAAGCCTAGTGCAAACAGCGCAATCAAATGCGCGGGTACCATCATGGGATGGTAGAGCCCTTTAATAAAGAAGTTAGTGCTTGGGCTACCAATGGCCCATGCACTCAGCGGCCATGCAAAGCAAATAAGCGCTGCTAATAAAGGGTATCTTACTTGTATTTTCATAACCAGCCAGTTAAAAAGCCCACACCTGCCAAGGCGATTATTCCACCAATTGCTTGTGCAACTTTCTGACCCATTGGCCAACGAATAAGTTCACCAATACCAATACCCGCAAGGTGCAGTAAGCCAGTAGAAACAACAAATCCAATGCTATACGCCAAGGCGTTCGCGGCTTTGGGTAGCTCGGTACCGTGTGCATGGCCATGAAAAATAGCAAAAGCGGCGACAATGATGGCCGCAATCCATAGCGCGGGTTTAAGTGCTAACAAGATCATCAAGCCGAGTACAATCGATGACACAGCAATACCTGCTTCAATATAAGGAATAGGAATGCCTACTAGTCCAAGCACGCCGCCTAATGTCATGACTAGCGGAAAAACAACGGGTAATACCCAAATAGCAGGGCGACCCAGAAAGGCACCCAAAATACCAACGGCAACCATTGCTGTTACGTGATCAAGCCCTGCAATGGGGTGAGTAAAGCCGCTAATCAAGCCACCTGCAATGCCCTCTCCTGTGTGTGCAAATGCAGTGTTTGATAGAACTAAGCTGAATAAAACCATCCAAAAATGGCGCATCCGAAATGCCATGACATGACTCCTTATGTGGTGGCAGAAACATTAGATGGCGCAAGTTTACCATGCAGCTAATCTAGCGACTAGTCACCGAGCTTGTCTTGATAGACTATTGATAAGCCAATTTGGGGCTGGGAACTCTTTGCTAGCAGAAAATAATCCTGGCGTTTTATGGCCGCGCCTTGGTGCTTTGATTGGACCAGGTTTGTTCCAGCTATACCCCCAATCATGGGTGTGGTATCTAAACCAGCGCAGCTTAGTAGAGCCTTTTTTTCTAGCATCATAGGCCGCGCCCAGCAGTTGTCCGGCCCCTGTTTTTTGTACATTAAAATCTTGAAGGGTTAAATACTGCATATGTTTATTATGCACACCATGAGGTAGTGGTAAGTGAGTGCAGCTGATGTTGCGGAATTGGTTTTTTATATTAAGGCCTGTAAATAAATGTTTGCCACCCATTGCAAAAATGGAGATACGAAAATGTGAAGCTGTGCTGTATACCCCCATTGGGATGCTGGTTCGTGCAATAGGGTAGGCCCGCCATCTTTTCTTCAATCGTGTATAGAGTATTAGCCCTGAGTGGTTGTAATCCTGAGAGATAAGCAGTGGCAACGCCTTACCGTTATGACGATAAGCAAACAATAATTTATGTTTTTGAAAGTAACGGATCGTGCTTTTTTTGATTGCGATTTCTTTCCCACATCTCCAGCTTTTTTGCCATTTTGGTGCTGGGTTCCAGGCCGCTTCTAGCGAGCTAGGGATGAAGAATACGAATGCTGAAGCGGTAAGAGTAGCATTGCAACGAGACAAGAATGCTGACATGCCAAGAGCCTTTATTTGTATAATATTTGTCTCTTTATAGTGCCATCAGAGTATTATTCATGCAAGCGAGAGCCGAACTTGATGAGACCTGAAGACGTATTGTTAAAAAGGATGAAACACAGTGTTTGATGAGCTCTTTAGTTTTAAGGTTATAGTTTTCTACCAAAACTAAAACTAATAAGAGGTTAATATCTTTGTGCGTGTAATTTCTGACTCTT
>JBMZDT010000282.1:0-3758 GCA_049614505.1 Leucothrix sp. | reverse complement strand
GAGTTGAATGCTTCGACAATTGATGTTTTAAGTGCAGATGAAAGCGTTAAACCTTCAGAGACACGTGCACGGATTGTATAGTCCTGATAAGCAGGTAGGGCAATAGAAGCCAAGATTCCGATAATCGCTACAACGATCATTAATTCGATTAGTGTAAAACCTTTTTGGAGTTGCTTTTTCATTTTTATAATCTCTCTTTTTATGTTGTTTTAATCTTAAGGGTGAACTGTATCTGAAAAGGATGTTGCATAAGCTATGCCAAACTTGCGCTGAATGAATTTAAGTCTATGAAATAGTTGATTTTTATTTTTTATTTTTTGAAAATAAGCCTATTTTTGATAATGCACTCTTATAGCCAAGTCGTCACTTTTTGTCACATTTGATGTCAGTTAGAGACATCATTGCCAAGTGTCTGTGACAAATTTTACGATTGGGATAGGGAAACTCGCCAACATAAGGCCATTCGCTGTCGAGTAAACTCAGGGTGGGTTGCTTTTTTTGCTAATAAACGGCGGACTTTGGTTAAGCTAGCGACGTTTTTTAGGCTTTTTTGATTCTGCCTGCTTCTTTGGCGTTCTTTTTTTAGGTGGAGTAGGTTCTTCGAAGGTCATTTTGACGCTTTTGTATAAGCTACGCAGTGCTTTAGGTTCTAGTTCTTCACAAAAGCCCGTCCGTAAGTAGCGTGGCATGCTCACTGAGCCATACCGAACACGGGTAAGGCGGCTAACTTTGAGCCCAGCACTTTCCCATAGCCGACGTACTTCACGGTTTCTGCCTTCATGCAGCGTGACGTGGTACCACTGATTAATACCTTCACCGCCAGCAAAGGTGATCTTTTCAAATTTTGCAGGCCCATCTTCCAGAATGACGCCGGCGGTTAGCGCATTGATAATGTCTTCTGTTACAACCCCCATTACCCTAACAGCATATTCACGCTCAATTTGATAAGAAGGGTGCATGAGTCGATTCGCTAATTCACCATCCGTTGTAAATAGCAACAGGCCTTCAGTGTTGATATCCAAGCGCCCAACTTGTATCCAACGGCCGCTGTAAGGTTTTGGTAAGTTAGAAAATACCGTTGGGCGATTTTCAGGGTCGTTACGTGTACAAATCTCACCAACTTTTTTGTGATAAATCAACACTTGAGGCTTGGCTTGTAGGCGTGAGCTAAGTCGCAGCCTTTGGCCACGCAATATTACCTGGTCAGTTTCCTCAATGGCTTGGCCTGTGGTAGCTTTCTGACCATTAACGGTAATGAGTCCTTCATCAATCCAGCGTTCTATTTCGCGTCTAGAGCCGTAACCTGCGCGCGATAGCATTTTTTGAATTCGTTCAGCCATGAAAAACACCTGATAATATATAACCTCTATTATCCCATAGCCATCCTTGCGATATAAGCGTTAATATCGATGATTGCATCACTCTGGGCTATTTGTTAATTTCCATTTTTAATTTGATTCCACCCTTATGCCTTCACAAAAATCAAAGTCAGCTGAGAAACACACCAAAACAACGTCAACCGACGCGAACGTAACGCGTTCAGCGCCGCTGACCCAGCCAGAAGCCGCCAAACACTTAAAAAGCTTCACGGATGCCAAACGTGTTATGGGTGGGAAGTCTACTATTTCGGCAAAAGACTTATTGAAAATTACCTGTGCGAATAAGGAGTATCCTTATGCGGAAAAAATGAAGTTGGCGGACTACGAACGGGAAAAGTACCTACTGCAAATCGAATTACTTAAAGTGCAGAAGTGGGCGAAAGAGCAGAGTAAAAAAATTGTCATTATTTTTGAAGGGCGAGATGCGGCTGGAAAAGGGGGGACGATAAAGCGTTTTACTGAGCATTTAAACCCCCGAATCGCTAGAGTGATTGCGTTGGAAAAGCCCAGTGAGCGTGAATTAGGCCAATGGTATTTTCAACGATATATTAGGCATTTACCTGCATCAGGAGAGATTTTCATGTTTGATCGCTCTTGGTACAATCGGGCAGGCGTCGAAAAAGTCATGGGGTTTTGTACTGACCGGGAACATTTAGAGTTTATGCGCCAAGCCCCCGTTTTTGAACGCATGTTAGTCAATTCAGATACTATCTTATTTAAGTTTTGGTTCTCAGTAACCCGACAAGAGCAGTTACGCCGCTTTCATGCACGCAAACATGATCCACTAAAGCAGTGGAAATTAAGCCCAATCGATGTGGCATCACTACAGCGTTGGGATGAATACACTGAGGCCCGTCAGTCGATGTTCTTTAATACAGACACGGCCGATGCTCCATGGACAGTGGTTAAGTCAGATGATAAAAAACGCGCCAGAATTAGCTGTATGCGACACTTCTTGAATCGTTTAGATTACCCAGATAAAGATACATCATTGGTGTATACCCCTGATGAGTTAATTGTTGGAGCTGTTTCCAAACATTATGCTGATGAACCACCAACTAGGGGTTAGCCTGCATTAGAAAATACACTATGATTAGCCTCTAAATTAGGGGCTTTGCTATGTATGTAAGACGCGACACCTTAGAGCACAATAACCGTGATGACTGGGCCAATGTAAAGCGTATTGCCGAGTATTTAAAAGCCTATCGAGGTAGGGCATTGTTTGCTTTGCTCTGCCTTATCGTTGCGAAGTGGGCCAATATTGGAATACCGCTGGTACTGCGCGACTTAGTCGATAATTTTGATAAGAGCCACCAGGTTTTAGTGCTACCCATTAGCCTATTATTGGCTTATGGTGCATTGAAGTTAGCTAATTCATTATTTAGTGAATTACGCGACACTGTATTTGCTCGCGTGCGTTATCACGCGATGCGACAGCTCTCTAATCAAGTACTGGCACACTTACACACTTTATCGCTACGCTTTCATTTAGAACGCAAAACGGGCGCAATCAGTCGTGACCTTGAACGCGGCACTCGCTCAGTTAGCACGATGATGAATTTCATGGTGTTTAGCTTTATCCCTATCTTTGTCGAATTCTCTTTAGTTGCCATTATCTTATTAGCCAATTATGACGGTATTTTTGCGCTGATTACGTTTGGTACGATTATCGTTTATGGGCTGTTTACGGTAGCGATCAGTAATTGGCGTATTAACTATCGGCATTCAATGAATCGGCTCGATTCTGAGGCCAACACGCAAGCGTTTGACAGTTTAATCAATTATGAAACGGTCAAGTATTTTAATAATGAGAAGCTTGAGCTAGACCGTTACGACAACACGCTAGCAGAATGGGAAGGAATGGCAGTAAAGAGTCAAACGTCTATGTCCATGCTGAACTTTGGGCAGAGCGCTATTATTGCCATTGGCGTCACAATCATTATGTTTTTTGCTGCCAATCAAGTGGTTGACGGGAGCATGAGTATCGGTGATTTAGTCATGGTCAACGCGTTTATGTTGCAACTGTTTATTCCACTAGGGGCATTGGGGATGATTTACCGTCAGTTTAAATACACGCTGGCGGATATGGATTTAGTGTTCAAGCTATTGTCGCAAACGCCTGAAATCCGAGATGTAGGCGAGCCAGAAGCCTTGTCGGTTAAACGGGGTGAGGTTGTATTTGATAATGTTCATTTTGCCTACCAAGGAGATCGAACAATCTTGCAAGGGATTAATTTCACTGTGCCAGCGGGTAAAACGGTGGCTGTCGTTGGTCATAGCGGTGCCGGGAAGTCTACCTTAGCACGGTTACTCTTCCGATTTTACGATGTTACATCTGGGCGAGTACTCATTGATGGTAAAGATGTGAAAGCCGTCTCG
>JBMZDT010000281.1:0-3773 GCA_049614505.1 Leucothrix sp. | reverse complement strand
TAGCTGACAGAAACCTTTTCACAAGCAACATAAGTATCGTTGTAGCAAGCACCTTCCATAATGTCGGTACGAGCATCTGCTGACATTAGCGCATTGACTGTTTGCCCGCTGCGGCTGGTTGCTTGCCACGCACCTTTAGGCGTGTAGAAAATGCCCTGCTTCACACGATCAGTCACTTCAGCGTTAAAATAGACTTCACCAAAACCATTCCAAATACGTACTTCGTCGCCACCAGCCACCCCTATTTTTTCTGCATCGTCAGGGTGAATTTCAACCAATTGAGTCACTAGCGACTCTGCCGAACCGCCAAAGGTTGCATTCGTGCGATCATCTGAAGAGGGTGAAATAATCATATAAGGAAATTCATCACTGCTCAAAACCGCTTCATAGCGTGGTAAGCCATAGCCATATTTTGCCTCTAGCTCAGGGTCAAATAGGCGGATTTTCCCAGAGGGTGTATCAGGCTTTACGGTACCGCACATAATCGTGGCCTCCCCCTGCTCAGTATTGATTAACAACGCTTCATCCAGTGGTAGTTCGCTGGGTTTGTAACCAGATAAGCGCGTGTCGTTATCAATAAATGCCTGATCCATTAGTGCTTTATCTGTTAGCTCAAAGCCGTCGTCAGATATCCCAAAGCGCGCGGCTAACCGACGGAAAATCTCCGTATTGGGTAAGGCTTCGCCCACCAGTGGAATCACCGCCTCAGCACGTTGCAAATAACTGTGCCCATAAGATCCATAGATATCTTCAATCTCGAACACGCTTGCCGCCGGTAAAATGACATCCGCGTAACGCATACTATCTGTCATCACGACATCACACCCTGCAATAAACACCGACTCTTGGCTCAGTGCCTGCTGCATACGCTGTTGCTCAGGGTGTGTAGCAATTGGATTGTGGTTGTAAATCATCATCGCCTTTATGGGCGTTTCGAGCGTATCATCGAGTAACAGCTTACCAATATCAACAATATTAAAGGTGCGAATGCCATCAGGTAACAAATCAGTGCCTTGTAAGCGCGCGCTGGTTTTAGGAAAAGCCAGTCCTGGTTTGGCAAAGACTCCCGCCCCTATGCGCCCAAAATTGCCCGTTAGCGCCTGCAATGCCATCGCTGCACGTAAACCCGAGCCCCCACTTTTGCCACGCTCAATACCATTACCAATCGACACAGCAACCGTTTGTGCTTTGATATAGCCACCCACTAACGCATCAAACTGTGACAACGGCAGTCCACAAATATTCTCAACATCGTCACGGCTATATTCACGTGCCTGCTGCAAGTAAGCATCGGCTCCTTCTACCCATTGATCAATAAATGGCTGATTCAAACCACTGAGACGTTCGATTTCTGCAGCTAGTGCCATGGCTAGCACAACATCCGTGCCGGGTTTGATTTGCAGGTATAAATCAGCACGCTCAGCGATACGAATACGTTTCGGGTCAATGACGACAACTTTACAGCCCTTTTTTTGGGCTTTAGCAACGGTTCGCCCGAAGTGTAGGTTGGACACTGTGACGTTATTGCCCCAAATCACAATTAGATCAGCCATCTCAGCCTGCTCTGGCGGCATTCCTGGTGCATTTCCGAATAGACTGGTATAAGCCCCCCCACGTACACCACCACATAGTGGGCCACGGTCTAGTTGAGTGGCACCGAGTTTATTAAAAAAACGACGATCTAAAGAACCTGCGGCAAGTTCACCATGTGGCCCAGCGTAATTAAAACCGAGTACCGATTCGTTACCATAACGATTGATTGCCTCTGAGAACCCTTCATAGACTAGGTCTAATGCCTGCTCCCAGCTAATACGCTTAAATTCATCAGAGCCACGCTTACCAACGCGCTGCATCGGGTACTTCAGGCGCTGTTTGCCGTGGACAAAATCAGGGTAAAATCGGGCGACTTTGCTGCAGATTGCATTGTCAGTATAAGGATTCGCTCTAGAACCCCGGATCGATACAATTTTTTCATCCTGCACGGTAACCGATAAGCTACACGTATCCGGACAGTCCAATGGGCACACCGCAGGGCGCACTTCAGCAACACTACTCATCATAGTCTCCAAGTCGATGGTTGATTAAGTCTGACAATACTGGCTAAATGGGCTTATATCGAGACCCATTACTGATAAGTATCAAGGCCCACTTTGACTACCAATGATTTTCCATCTGAATTATTTTTACCTTTTCTAAATCAGTCTTCTGAACTACCCCAGTACGCTTTATTATTTAGAGCCTTTCAACAAGCAATATTGCAGGGCGATTTGATTCCGGGTGCTAAGTTACCTGCGAGCCGCCCGCTAAGCACTACGCTGAAAGTGTCCAGAAATACGGTAAAAGCAGCCTATGAAATGCTACAAGCAGAAGGTTATATTGAAACTCGACAAGGTGCTGGGAGCTTTGTTAGTGAGCAAGTACCTGATCAATCTAAACGATTAGGTGGCCAATCCATTTCGCCATCTCAAAGTAATGCGAACCCCGCCTTGTCAGATATGGCGATGCGGATGCAGCATTATCAAAGTACTCATTCAAGTGACGCCGGTGAATTACTGGCACCAGCGAAGTGCTGCACTGAGAGCTTTCCATGGAATCAGTGGCAAAAGCAAGTGACTAAAGCCGCTAGGCAGATGAAGTTCTTTCCCAGCAATTCAGTCATGGGTAATGATTTACTACGTGGCCAAATAGCGAATTATTTGCAAGTAACTCGCGGTGTTCATTGTGACCCAGAGCAAGTCATGATCTGCTCTGGGTCACAACATGCACTCTACCTATCATTTCAATTACTATTGAATTCTGGCGATACTGTTTGGCTGGAGGACCCTGGTTATCATGGCATTAGCGGTGCCTTAGCTTCTGTTGGGGCAACGGCTTTTGCTGTGCCAACCGATACCGATGGTTTTGACTTACCTTATGCAATCAACCATAAGCCAACAGCACGTGCAGCGCTAGTCACGCCGTCCCATAATTACCCGATGGGATTTACGCTGAGCTTAGAGCGGCGACTAGCGCTAATTGATTGGGCGAAGCAACAAGGCACATGGATTATTGAGGATGACTACGACAGCGAATTCCGTTATGAAGGGCCACCACTCACTGCATTGCAAGGCCTAGGTGGTGAGGACTGTGTGATTTACGCAGGTACTTTTACACGCATATTACACCCATCAATACGCTTAGGTTACTTGGTCACTCCGAAGCGTTTAATCGAGCCTTTTAATCACGCTAAACGTTACATCGATGGCGGAATTTCTCAACTGCCACAGCTAGCACTTGGCGAGTTTATGGCCTCAGGACAATTTGCTAGCCATGTTAGAAGAATGCGCAAACTCTATCAGCACCGCCGGGAGGTATTGAATCAAGCAATTGAAGATGCCTTCACAGGCACATTGCAGCGTATTGCTGGCGATGGCGGTATGCACTCTGTTTATTTACTAGACTCGAAATACAACGATGTGTCGCTCTGCAAACTCACCAATCAACAAGGGCTTGGTATTAGGGCGCTGTCTAACTACTATCAATCAGATGAGCCCCAGCAAGGTCTGGTTATTGGTTTTGCTGGCTTTAACGATGGTGAAATTCAACGAGGAGTCACACTGCTACAATCATCATTCGAACGGCTAACGCTTTGATGTGTGATTGAGTAGTAACATGCCACAACCGGCAAGCAAGCCCCAAAATGCACCAGAAATACCAAACAATGTGATACCCGATGCAGCAGCTAAAAAGGTCACTGCCGCCGCTGGCCGAGTGACTTCTTCTTTAAATGCTGC
>JBMZDT010000280.1:0-3789 GCA_049614505.1 Leucothrix sp. | reverse complement strand
GCTTGGACATCTGAAACTTTCTGTGGAGGATTGGTATTTGGAATAACGAGGGATTCAGGTGCTTGTGCCAGCACATCTAAAGTAGTGCCACTAAAGACTGTTGAAGGGCTGCCGCCAATCATGCCGTCGATGGCACCGTCGGCCAAGTCCATACTGAGTTCAGATAACACTGCCTGAACATCACCCGTTGACTGTTTTTCCATCTCAAAGGCAACCGCTGTAACCGCTTCAATCGCACTTCGGTAGGCTGCAACATCACCCTGTTCAGCATTTGTTGTGGTGGTTGCATTAATTAGTGGGGGAGTATCAAAAATATCAATGCTGCCAGGCATACCAAAACCGACGGTTGATACAACTTGTTTTGCCGATTCAGCGAGCATGTTTTCAAACTGGGGTGCTGTGGTAGCAGCGGTTGAGCGAGAAATTGCAATATCAACCGCCATGGTCGTCAGCGGTGAGGCGTAGATTTGCTCCTTTTTATCTAGGGATGTTTGCGTAATAACACTACGCAATGTGCCAATGACAGGCGCCATTCCTGTGGTTACATCGATGGTGTTAGCGCCACTGGTAAATTCAATAATATAAGGGGGATTAAGAGGGAAGGGGAGATTCAGGCCAGTAATTGCTGAGCTGGCATCGGTCGCAGCGGTTGCGGTCACATTGCCTTTAAACCCTGCTTGGCTAGCATCATATGCGTAGACTTTAACAATGGCGTTGGCCAGTGGGCCTTTTACGCCTGCCCCTTTGATACTGCGGGAAGTCATCGCATTATCATCTGAAGAATCGGAGTCCCACCAACAAGCGCTAAGCTGGGAAAATACGGCCAAGATAACGAATGATTTGATCGTGTTTGCTTTTCTCATAAATTGATCCTACGTAGCAAATTTGTGATTGATTATTGTGCGGCAGCTTATGGGTCATCATTGAATGATCAGGGCATTGCAGAATCCGCAATCCAATCATTTAAAGCTATGCGTCGCATAAACTTTATCTTGCTGTAAATACTATCTGTGTCTTATTTTTATTAAAATATGGCAAGCGTTATGGCTGATACCCAACTTTTGAACTATCACGTATAACGAAAGTTATAGAGAGGTACGCACAGTATGATCAACTGGCAAGCATATACTCTGAGGTGATTAGGCTAACCAAGCCCTGATGCTTTGCAAAATAAGCCTTGCGTGCAATCACTTGGTCGATCCGATAGACCAGTTCTATAACATCTGTGTGAGTTGTTGTGTTGCTAAGGGGGTTAAATGTAGGCAGTATTTGGGTTGCCTCGACAGTAACGGCGCGCTGGCTGCTATTAATAAAAGGGTAGGATTTACCAAGATGGATAAAGCGTTGATACTCCCAAGCAGCAGACAGTGTGCCTGCGATCACTAAAGACGGTGCTGACTTAATACGCTCAGGGTAAATTGAATAATAATTATTTATTTGCTTTAGTTTACCCAGTCGATCCCTAACGGAATACAGGTATAGCCTTTCTGCCCCCGGCGCATTGAGTAGTTGCTTCTCAGTCCAGATATGCCTTTCAAACAGCACGGGGTTATGACACTGCCATTGTTTGTGATCAGTTTGATTATATTTAAAAAAATAGGCGGCCTGTGGTGTGTCTTTCTTGTCTAAGCTAGGGATAATGTAATCTGATAAATCTAATACGCCATGATTAAAAGCCGCCGTGGCTGGTGCCTTTGCGATAGGGGGATCTGTTAGCATATCAGGCATCGTAAAAAAGCGGGTTCATACTGACTAGTCTCCTAACAATGCAACACACATTATGCTGCTTGAGTGAATACTAGCGTTAGGGGGACATTAGTTAAATATGGCAGTTGGCATGAGCACGCTATGCTTTAAGCGGGGACTGCATATGACAAAAGTTATATAAAGCGTACCTTGCGGTCAGATAAATTGGTTGATTTTCAAACCTATTTTTTGACGACTGATGTTCAGGGAAAAATGATTCAGTTCACATTCCCTGCGGACAAAAGAGAGGCCTAGCCCATGTCCATCTGGCTTCGTGGTATCAATAGCATCCATGCTTTGGAACATCTCAATTTGTGCCATTGTCAATCCGGGGCCGTTGTCAATAATGTCAATGTAGATATGGCCCTGTTCCATTCTGGCGACGACCTCAACGACTCCGCCAGCTTGATGTTGAAATTGTGCTTGTACTGCTTCAATGGCGTTTTTGACCAGGTTGTGAATGATCAAATAGGTGGCGCCAGTGCGTTCTTCAAAATAGCAGTCTTCTGCATCAGCAGGAAAGTCAATGTGTATCGCGACTGAGCGCTGCCCAATCGCTTGGCCAAGTAATAGTTGGATATCATTGTGTAGCTGATCCAGCGATAACATGCGGTTAAGCGCTGTTTTATTGCCAAGATCATCTAAGACTAAGCCCGATACTTTAAACATGTAGTTTAGCGCAGTGTCCAGTCGCGTTAGCTCTTTATTATCGGCGGCTAGTTGAGGGCGTAGTTTGTCAATGCTGAGCAGTGAAATGCCGATTAGATTATACAGTTCGTGGTTAATGGCGCGTGTCGAGTAGCCAATGGCTGCAGCGCGCTGCAAATCTAGGGATTCCTGTTCAATTTTTTTGCGGTGGAGGCGTTCAATAAAAAAAGCGGTCATTTCTTGGGTTAGATGGCGGTTGATCTTCCAAAAAATGAAGATTACCGCGATGTAGCAAAACACCGCAGAGAAATGCGTCTTTAGTGGGATGGGGCCAAGCCAGTACAACGTGACATTGAGTAGCGTCGCAGCGATGCCTAATACAATAAGCTGATGTCGCGCTGCTTGTATTTCAATAATAGCGACGCTACTCAGTAGCGCCCAAAGCGCAACCACGGAGGCTGCCTGCATGCCCAAACTCCAACACAACGCAGTACTGATAGTAAAGTGTAGACACCAAAGCGCTGTCATTGCACCATCAGAGTGACTGTTGAATGTGATCCAAGGCGTTTTAAAAACACGGTTTTGTGCTGTTAAGTACACCGTAAGCAGGATGGCTGTGAGGAGCAAAACCAAGCCCCATAAGCGGTGCGGACTCGCCATCCAGTGACTGACCATTAGTACAATAGAGGTAATCGCTAAGGTCGGCGTGACAGCATTCGCTAATAAAGTCTGCTGCCAGCTCTTTAGTTGGCTTTGTGCTTCATCCGCAAATAAATGGGTAGGTTTGGGCGCTGAGTTCATCCATTTAGCATAGAGGCTTTCATGACTGCCTCGGTTCGATTGCTGACTTCTAGTCGTTCCAATATTGCACTCACATGTAACTTAGCGGTGCCTTCTGTGCAACTAAGTTTGTTAGCGATGGCTTTATTTGAAAAACCTTTAGTTAATAGGTTGAGCACCTGTTGCTGGCGCGGCGTTAGCTTGTTGAGGTGGTTAGTGGTTTCTAGAGCGGCATGATCAACGCCATTATCCGCAGCAGAGAATACCGAAGGTGAAATATAGGTCTCCCCCGAAATAGCCAACTGGATAGCGTTATTCATCTCTCGTGAGCCCGTTGATTTTGAGATAAACGCATTGGCCCCTTGTTTAATCGCGCGCTCAGCCAGCAAGGCATCCTGTGAGCCCGACATTACTATAATGGTGCTATCAGCATTGCTTTGGCGTAATTCAGGCAATATATCAGTTCCACAGGCGCCAGGAAAATTAACGTCTAATAAGATCAACTCAAAATCTTTGTAGCGGATAATACCCTGCGCTTCAACGGGGGAGGCAGCTTCAAAAATAGATAATGATTCAGGAAACAACCCCTGAAGGTGTGACACAGTGGCCTCTCTG
>JBMZDT010000279.1:0-3831 GCA_049614505.1 Leucothrix sp. | reverse complement strand
CGTTTGATCACCACGCACCACATCCATCAGCAAGCGCTCATAGGCATCAGGCATGCGCCCTGTTTGGTGCTCGTCGGCAAAAGCAACATCTAATGGTGTTGAATGCAGGCGGAAGCCACCGGGCCCTGGCTCTTTGGTCATCAGTTCAAGCTCTAGGCCTTCATCTGGCTGTAAGCGAATGCTTAACACATTATTAGAAATTGGGGTGGATAGGTTACCAAACACTAAATGCGGTGGTTTTTTGAAAACAATGGCAATTTCAGTGACCTGTGAGCGTAATTTTTTACCCGTTCTCAGATAAAACGGCACGCCGGCCCAACGCCAATTTTCAATTTCCGCTTCAATAGCGACATAACACTCTGTTTTACTGGCTGGATTGTTAGCTTCATCAACATAAGAGGGAGAATCTGCCCCAGCCAAATACTGTGCTCTGACGGTTTTCTCTAACGCCTCATGCCCTTCTAGCGGCTTTAAAGCACGCAACACTTTAAGCTTTTCATCACGCACCGCATTGGCAGTAAACGCATGCGGTGGCTCCATAGCGATCAAACAAATTAACTGCATTAAATGGTTTTGCACCATGTCACGCATTGCACCAGAATGATCGTAATACCCCCCTCGCGTACCCACACCTAACGATTCTGCTGCGGTAATTTGCACATGATCAATAGACTGCGCATTCCAAATCGGCTCAAACAACGCATTCGCAAACCTTAACGCCATCAGATTTTGTACCGTTTCCTTGCCTAAATAATGATCGATGCGGTAAATACAATGCTCTTCAAATACCGAGCCAATTTCAGCATTGAGTTGCTTTGCACTTTTTAAATCATGCCCCAGCGGCTTTTCAACGACGAGGCGCGCCTTACCATCAGACAGACCCGCATTTGATAAACCGTGCGCAATCACACCAAAGAACGCTGGGCTGACCGCCAGATAATACACCCTGACCCGGTCTGGAAACTGCTCAAGCGCGTCCACCAATTCTGTCCAACCTTCTGGATCAGTAACATCATTAGGTATGTAATGAACACGCTGCAAGAAACTAGCTAGCAAGTCTGCATCGAGTTCTTCTTTAGGAATATGTTTTTCCAGTGCTTCTGTTGCCAGCTGCCGATACTTTTTAGTGCTGTGCTTACTCAGAGACAATCCGATAATTCTCGCCTCCTCTGGAATTTGAGCAACCGCGTGACGGCGAAACAATGCAGGAAGCAATTTCCGCATAGCAAGGTCGCCAGTCGCACCAAAAATAACAAGGTCGAAAGGTTTAACAGGAATAACTACACTAGTCATGAGGTGTCCTAAAGAAAATCGACAGAAATACAGGCATTATAACATCCGGTATACTAGCATCACAGTGCTCTATGCTTAGCACACAGCACAGTAAAGGATTCAATATGACAACCATGGCAATAATATTTGCGCTGGTGCAACTACTGGGCGTGATTACCTCAATCTTTGCACTGCTCTCGACACGCACGTCACAAGGCACTATTGCGTGGGTCGTAACCTTAATCGCCTTTCCTTGGTTAGGCGTGCCGGCTTATCTGTTTTTTGGTAGAACACGGTTTAATGGCTACCTGTCTGCCCGAGTAGCAGACGAAAAAGATTTCCGAGGCAAGTTGGGCCTGTTTAATAAAGACATTGATGCTTTCTTAATCAATCGCACCCAACATAACAAAGACCTAGAAGCCTTTGAAACCCTTGCTAAATTACCCTTTACTCAAGCCAATCAAGCCCAGCTGCTGATCAATGGTGAGCAAACCTTTAAAGACATTTTTAAAGGCATACGCGCGGCAAAGCACTACGTCTTAGTCCAGTTTTATATTATCAATGATGATCAATTAGGGCGGCAGCTGTTTGATGCCTTAGTGAAGGCCGTTAGGCGCAATGTTCGCGTCTTTCTGCTTTATGATGACATCGGCTGTTACCATCTGAACGAACGCTACCTTAATCGACTGATGCAGGCAGGCGTTATGGTGAATTCCTTTCACTCCTCACGTAATGTGCAAAACCGCTTTCAGCTTAACTTTAGAAACCATCGCAAAATTGTCGTCGTCGATGGAAAAACCGCTTGGCTAGGTGGTCACAATGTCGGTGATGAGTATCTTGGCAAAAACCCCAAATACCCCAATTGGCGAGACACCCATATTCGCCTAGATGGCCCAGCGGCATTGGGCGTCCAACTCTCATTCGTGGAAGATTGGCACTGGGCTGCTGACGAAGCGTTACTGCTTAATTGGACACCAACACCCGCAGACCAAGGAAACCAGAATATTTTAGTACTACCCTCTGGCCCATCGGACCCTTTTGAAACCGCTAGCCTGATGATGCAACACGCCATGCACGTTGCCGAACAACGTATTTGGATTGCCAGCCCCTACTTCGTACCCGATGAAGGCGTCCAGCAAGCGTTGCGTTTAGCAGCGTTACGCGGTGTCGATGTCACTATTTTGATCCCTGAGAAGCCTGACAATCTACTGATCTATTTATCTGTTTTCTCTTTTGTTCCTGGCATACTCAAAGCAGGAGTAAAAATCCTCCGCTACCAAAAAGGCTTTCTTCATCAAAAAGTGTTCTTAGTTGATGACTATCTTGCAGCTGTCGGTACCGCCAATATGGACAATCGCTCCTTTCGACTCAATTTTGAAATCACCGCCTTAGTAGATGATAAAACGTTTGCAAGTGATGTCGAAACCATGCTGCTACATGATTTTGCTGACGCTAACCAGATGCTCATTGAAGAAGTTGAAGCAAAACCTTTATGGTTCAGTATACTTAGCCGCGCCGCCTACTTATCAGCTCCCATTCAATAACCTGTTTATTTATTGATCGCGCGACGAATTTGTTCAAGGTGCTGTAGGGTTAAATCGTAACCGATCTGAATCGACTCTTCTGCTCGGTAAAACTCTAACAAACTGATATGGGCCAAGCGCGGAGATAGCAACACATCCGGTGGATCACCTGCCATACGGCTACGTGTAATCCGATCCTGCATGATATTAACTGAGCCAGCAATGGTTTCGAACATGCCGGGAACCTCTGGCGCTTGCTCTGTTTGTCGATTGGGAAATAATTGACTCGAATAATCAACCAGTGTGTCGCGCCAACTACTCAAAGTGCCCTCACTTTCTGTGTTGCCTGTATTTTGTGCGCTCTTTAATGACTGCTTGGCCTCATCAGCCTCAGAAGGTTTTCGACTGTGTTTTCCGACGATATCTGCATTTAAATCAACAGCAATAACGACATCAGCCCCTAATGATCGACACATTGACACGGGCACAGGATTGACCAAACCGCCATCCACTAACCATTTGTCTTCAAAACGTACAGGAGCGAATAAGCCTGGCAGCGAAATTGAAGCCCAAATTGCAGTTAACGTATTCCCCTTGGTAAACCACACTTCTCGGCCGCTATGTAAATCGGTGGCTACAGTACCAAATGCCTTATCCAAATCTTCTATCGAGCAGCTTTCATCGCAAATATTATTAACAAACCCTTCACCCAAACGCGCTTTATCAATAAGCCCTGAACGAAAACTAATCTCTGCGTATTTAGCCAGTTCAAGCTTCGTCAACGAGGTAACCCAAGCCTCTAAACGATCCAAACTAGACGCGGCATAGGCAGCCCCCACTATAGCTCCTATCGAACAGCCGCAAACGATGTCTGGCTCAATCCCATACTTCTGCATGGCGCGAATCACCCCAATGTGCGCCCAACCTCTTGCTGCACCACTGCCTAATGCCAAACCCACTTTTAAAGCCATTCGTTACCTTTTACAAAAGTAAAACTGCATTATAAAACAAATAGTAAATCACACCTAAAAACAAA
>JBMZDT010000278.1:0-3845 GCA_049614505.1 Leucothrix sp. | reverse complement strand
GAGACTGAGACTGAGACTGAGACTGAGACTGAGACTGAGACTGAGACTGAGACTAGTGAAGCGGTTGTTCTAGGGGGAATGACAGAGCCTAATTCGGCCGATTTTTTAAATCTAAATACTCTTCAGGGCAACACAATAAACCAAGAGGCAATAGAGCGCTTGGCTGATGAGCAGCCAATGACTGCAGATATTCATGATGAAGGGCATCTTCAGGGTAAGGCTGGTATTAAAGATGACAGCATTTCTCCTAAGCGGCCACCTTTTACAATTAGCTCTAAGGATATTAATTTGCCAGAGATAGATCAGTCGCTAATGCAAGGTGATGATAAAATAAGCAAGCAATATCGCCAAACTCTGTCTGAACTGATGGCAATCAATGGTCAATTGCGCACTGCTGACCAAGAAAATGTAGCGCTACAAGAGCGATTTGATATGGCAGTTAGCCAAAATCGCGTATTGGCACAAATTATTCGAGATATTGATGGGCAGATAAAAGACCTAGTTCCTGCTAATTGAGGGTGATGCGTCAAATGTTAATGTGAGGTGGCTGTTTTATACTTCTTTCACGTAGATCTTATTACTGGACTCTAGTAGAATGAGAAAGGTTTACGCTGCCATAAATACGAGATGAGTTTTCTACAAGAAAGCTACATCTCGTTTTGTTATGTGAGCCACCTAAATAGAGGTAGTTCTCACAATGCCGGATTGTTCGCAAGGATGTTTCGAGCTATCAACAGCTGATAACAAGCTTATTACTGATAATAGTCTATAGTGGAGGCAACGTTGAAAAAACGTGCACTTTTAGTCTTGGAAGATGGAAACGTGTTTCAGGGAAAGTCAATTGGAAGCGATGGTAAAAGTATTGGAGAAGTTGTTTTTAATACCGCGCTCACAGGTTATCAGGAAATACTCACTGATCCTTCTTATGCTCAACAAATCATTACCCTCACTTACCCTCACATCGGCAACACAGGTATCAATGCTGAAGATGAAGAGTGTGACACAATCTATGCAACGGGTCTGGTGGTCAAGGATGTACCACGTTTGCACAGCAATTGGCGGAGTGAAGAAAGTCTTACCGACTATCTAATACGTAAAAACATTGTCGCAATTGCGGATATTGATACGCGTCGCTTGACTCGTATCTTAAGAGAAAAAGGCGCGCAGCGCGGCTGTATTGTTGTGGGTGATGATGTTTCAGAAGTGGACGCTTTAGCCGCCGCTAACGGTTTTGCTGGTCTACAAGGTATGGATTTGGCGAAAGAAGTGACCACTGACTCAGTTTACAGCTGGAATAAAGGCACGTGGCAGTTAGATGGTGATAAGCAAATATCAGGCAATGCTGCTGAGGCGCGCTTTAACGTTGTTGCTTATGACTTTGGTGTTAAGCAAAACATTCTAAGAATGCTGGTAGATAGAGGCTGCTCAGTGACCGTTGTGCCTGCTAAGACACCTGCTGAAGAAGTACTGGCTATGCAGCCTGACGGTGTGTTTCTATCAAATGGCCCAGGCGACCCAGAGCCTTGTGATTATGCGATTACAGCCATTAGTGAGATTTTAGATAAGCAGGTGCCCACCTTTGGTATTTGTCTGGGTCACCAATTATTGGGCCTAGCCAGCGGTGCGCGCACCATGAAAATGAAATTTGGTCATCATGGGGCCAATCACCCGGTGCAAGATTTGGCAACGAGTCAAGTGATGATCACGAGTCAAAATCATGGGTTTTCGGTTGATGAAGCAACGCTTCCCGATACACTAAAAGCCACACATCGGTCGCTGTTTGATAATAGCTTGCAAGGCATTGAGCGAACAGATTGCCCAGCTTTTAGTTTCCAAGGGCACCCAGAAGCAAGCCCCGGCCCACATGATATCGCCCCAATTTTTGACAAATTCATTGCAATGATGGAGACGCAAGGTTAATCCATGGCTAAACGTACAGATATAAACAGTATTTTAATCATTGGTGCTGGCCCAATCGTCATTGGACAGGCCTGTGAGTTTGATTATTCGGGCGCGCAAGCGTGTAAGGCACTGCGTGAAGAAGGTTATCGTGTCATCTTGGTAAACTCAAATCCTGCCACGATCATGACTGATCCGGAAATGGCGGATGCGATTTACATAGAGCCTATTCAGTGGGAAACGGTTGCTAAAATCATTGAGAAAGAACAACCCGATGCGCTGTTGCCTACCATGGGAGGCCAGACAGCATTGAATTGTGCTTTGGATCTTGATCGTGAGGGTGTATTGACCCAGTTCGATGTAGAGATGATTGGTGCTAAGAAAGAAGCTATTGACATGGCGGAAGATCGTGAAAAATTCCGTAATGCTATGACCGATATTGGCCTTGATTCGGCCCGTGCTGGCGTCGCTCACAGTATGGAAGAAGCACGTCAAATTCAAAAAGGCTTAGGGTTTCCAACCATTATCCGACCATCGTTTACTATGGGTGGTTCTGGTGGCGGGATTGCCTATAATCGTGAAGAATTTGAGACAATTGTGGCGCGCGGTTTGGATATGTCACCAACCACCGAAGTGCTGCTAGAAGAGTCATTGCTTGGCTGGAAAGAGTATGAAATGGAGGTCGTGAGAGACACAGCTGACAACTGTATTATCATTTGTGCCATTGAAAATATTGACCCCATGGGGATTCACACGGGGGATTCCATCACGGTTGCGCCCGCACAAACCTTGACGGATAAAGAATATCAAATCTTACGTAATGCGTCGGTGGATGTATTGCGTAAGATTGGTGTGGATACCGGTGGCTCTAACGTACAGTTTTCGATGAATCCTGTGGATGGGCGCTTGATTGTCATTGAAATGAACCCGCGGGTATCACGTTCATCGGCATTAGCATCTAAAGCTACTGGTTTTCCAATTGCGAAAATTGCTGCCAAGTTGGCCGTTGGCTACACCCTTGATGAGCTACGCAATGAAATTACGGGTGGTGCAACACCTGCATCGTTTGAGCCGTCGATCGATTATGTGGTGACCAAGATTCCGCGTTTTACCTTCGAAAAGTTTCCTAAAGCCGATCCGCGTTTAACAACACAAATGAAGTCAGTGGGTGAAGTAATGGCGATTGGCCGTACTTTCCAAGAGTCTTTCCAAAAGGCGCTGCGTGGCTTAGAAATCGGCATTGACGGATTAGATGAGCGCTTAAACTTAAACGCGGATTCGCCAAAAGATGAGTTGCGTCGGGAGTTAACCGAAGCAGGTCCAGAACGTATTTTATATGTTGCCGATGGTTTTCGTTTTGGCTTAACCGCGCAAGAACTTTTCCAGCTAACAGCGATTGATCCTTGGTTTTTAGACCAAATTCAAGAGTTGGTGGAAATGGAGCAAGCGCTTGGTGGAAAAGCGCTTGCTGACATTGATAAAGATGCGTTGTTTGATCTGAAGCGCAAAGGTTTTTCTGATCGCCGCCTAGCCAAGCTGCTTGGGCTAGATGATGAAAAACGGGTGAGTGACTATCGTCGAGGCCTTGGTGTTCGGCCGATATACAAGCGTGTTGATACCTGTGCGGCAGAGTTCTCAACAAATACTGCTTACATGTACTCATCGTATGATGAAGAGTGTGAATCGGCACCCTCTGATAAAGAAAAAATCATGGTATTGGGCGGTGGTCCAAATCGTGTAGGGCAGGGTATTGAGTTTGATTATTGTTGTGTGCATGCCGCTTTGGCGATGCGTGATGATGGTTATGAAACCATTATGGTCAACTGCAATCCTGAAACGGTTTCAACCGACTATGATACGTCTGACCGTTTGTACTTTGAGCCACTGACGCTAGAAGATGTGATGGAAATTGTGCATCTTGAAAAACCAAAAGGCGTGATTGTTCA
>JBMZDT010000277.1:0-3859 GCA_049614505.1 Leucothrix sp. | reverse complement strand
ATATCCTGAGTCACAAAATCAATATTGATCTGCTTTCCATTCACAAGGGTGCTACCTTCCTGAACAGAGCTGACCGTTGCATCACCCTGCCCTAGTTTAAGAGGAGTTGTGGTACCAAACGTCAAAGTGTAAGGAAGCTTATTCACCGCGTGATTACTACCACCTTCTCGCAGCATTACCCCACCATTATCCGATGTCGCCTGAATTTTGTATTTGGCATTACTCCAAATGTACAGCTTGCTGCGTTTTGTTACGGGAGCCAATTTTCCAACCACACCAGCCGCAAGCTCGGCACTCGATGAACCAAACGAAAAACTATTGGACAGTGCAACCGATTGCTGAGTTGGAATATTGACAGGTATATCAACGTTTTTTGTGATGCGACAAACAGTATTGGTAGAATCTGTGCCCTCAACAATCACTGGCAATGTGATTTTTCCTGACAATGGCGGTGAAGCCACATCGACGCCCGCTTGAGGTGGCGATGTCACCGTTAAGACATATTTCAAATGGCTTGCACTGAGTAAGCTACGCGCCAAATGATCAATAAAAGGAAAACTACCTGCGCTTAAAGCACTGTTAAACACTGTGGTTGACGAGGTATTTTTGACGATATAACCAGGATAATTGATGACTGTGCTTGATGGACTGCCATTCAAAGGGCTACCAAATTTAACCTTGATATTGTTGTAATCCGTCCCTCTGTGCAACACTGCCAACGCAATAGCTGAGCTATTCACTGAACTAAATGGGTTAAACTCGACTGAACCTTCAGCGGTCACAGCTAGATTGCACGAGGCGTTGGCAACCTTGGCTAAAGACACTAACAGCCCTAAACATAAAATTGTACGGTGCATATTATTACTCCTATTGGACTCTAGCAGGTTTGAATTGACCTAATTCAACAATACCCGTCTTACCTTGTGGGATATTAAGAATGTATGTCACTGGCTTTTTTGCAAACATTTCGACTTTCCAGCGCCCTGCTGACAGACCGGATGCGCTCAAACGACCTTCGTTATCTGTGAATGCGTCTGAAGATCTTGGGCTCTTCACGCCCATCTCCGTTGCCTTACCTAATAAGAGCTTCAATGGACGATCATAAGCATCTAGCAATGTTCCTGTTGCAATGACGTTGTAGGCGCTACCGACTTGAACCGCAAAACCACTTTTGTAGCGAGGTGAAATGCTGGCTAAACCTGTTCCTAGGTCATACCCCAATGGTAGATTATTTACGTCATAGCGGAGATCTAATGCTCGGTTATAACTACTAAAGCTACTGAGGCCACCAGTGTCAACTAACAGCGGGCCCAATCCATCTGACTGCGCATCGTATAGACCCTGTTCATTTCGATTTCCAATGAGCAGCTGCGAACCTGCTATTGTGCTATGCGGGTAGAAGATCGCAAAACTATCTCTGATGGGTCTGCCGATGGCAAACTTACCTTCAGCAAAAGCCACGGCAGCACCTGCCCGCAATGTCGTTCGTTGCCCATTACTATTTCCATTAGTGAGTGACTTGATATCTGTAGAATGTGACGCAGAAAATTCAAAGCGGTTAGCTCGATAACCAAGGCCACCATTAATTGAACCATCACCATCTTCATTTGCTGACAAACCAATGTTGTAGTCCAACAGGCCGTTACCAAAACGAATACCCTTTGCATAATCACTCGCAATGTCTAACGAGGTTCGCTCATTACCATTTAAATCGTAATCATAGCGCCCCCTAACACGTGCAAACCTGCCAAAATCATAACCAACAGTAAGACCTGCTTCCCAGCCCGCGTTGTTACCATTGTCTAAGTAGGTAACATCTCCACCCAGAATCCACCTATTAATGGATTTACCAAGACTTAGCGTATGCTTAAAGGAGTCTGAGATGGTTCTGTTGTTTATAAAATTTGAACCCAGACCTACCGAAAACCCATTACGTAGTTGTTGCGAATAGGAAGCATCGAAACGCCACTTTTCTTCATTAAATTGATTGGTAGAAAACACATCCCTGAAATGCTCACTTTTATATGCTGCGCTTAGCGCTAAAGATGGAGGGTATCGCTTCCCTTCTCTATCTGTTTTTGTTTTGTGGTTGCGCCACATTAGCTTAGCTGCCTCACCATTTGGTCCATTGTTATCCAAAATAGCCCCTGCTTCAAAATCAAACCGTCCAGCCTGTGTGGCCAACCTAGCTGTTACAACACCCAATTGTGCATTTTCTGTCAACTGTAACCCTCCACCCAGAGAAAAAGCTGGGGTTATTCCAGTCTCAATGAAACCACTTAGCAATGCTTTTGAGCTATCGTATTGATACCTACCGACATTACTAAGCCCATGCCCCAGTGAAAATCCATAACGGTACTCACCGGGGGCAACTAGTGATGTATCGCTAAATACATTGAACTCAATACGATCCACTTCACCGCGCTCATCTTCAATAATAAAAGCGATGTCATTAGCACCATTAGTTAATGGAAAGTCTTTAACATTGTAGGGGCCTGGGTTCAGATTAAAGCGTCGAACTTCACGGCCATCAATTAACAGACGGGCAACCGCACGACGCTCCAGAAAAAACTCACGATTACCTACACTAGCAACCCCTGCCCTGCTTAGTCTGCGTGAATCTGTATTAGTAAATTCCAAGCCTTGGATACTTAACCCACGCATGTAGGAAATACTTGGCGTTCCAACATCACCGACACGTAGCTGCCATCGATTGTCTGGGTTGTTAGACCGCCAGACAGACCTTATATCTCCCCGATAAAAATCTCCATTTGCATTGATAGAACCGAAAGCTTCCAAAGTCATATGGGCTAACGGCGCGATATGTATAGCCGTATCAAAAGAGTATGCCAGATCGCTAAACTCATAGTTACCATTGAGGTTACTTGCGGATGAGACAGCAAACATATTTAAAAAGCCACTGATGCCGCTTGGTGACCGAGCGGCAGTAGGTGACTTCGTACGCCTACTACCCGCTAATGACAACTCTGTTTTCGACTTGGCAGAACCCGCGATTGATGCTTGTATAACGGTACTAGCCATGTCGAAGCGAATAATCAGACCCAATGCTTCCGCTTCCTCTACCGTGAGGAATTTTCCAGCAGGCAATGCTTCAAACTGCCTTACTGCGTCCACAGTAAGCTCACTGTTGAAAAGTGATGCAAGGTTCGCCGCATTAGCCATAAGACCAGAGCCATCTGCCTCTACCCTGACATTAGCCTCACCAACAAAGCTACCTGACTGCATAACAGGTACAGTGAGATCGGCTGCTGAAACCACCCCCAAGAGAGCTGATAAACTGAGTAATAATGGGTAACGAAGATAGCCTATTGCTTTTCTATTTTGCACTGGGACGAACCTCTAAGTTAGTTCGCTTAGTTCTTGCTACTAAGTTTTTAGGATAGTTAGGCAAGGGGATTTTCATTCGACGGGTTTTCCCTGGCTGTACAACCCCTAACCCAAAATTCCTCATCATTTCATCTGGCGAATAAGTATAAGACCAGAGACGTTGATTATTTACGCCATAAGTGGTTACAGTGCTATCAGCTTGAACCATTAGAAAATTTTGATTACTGCCGTTACTAATCGTGGTGTCAAGCATCGTTCGACCTAGCCTGTTACGACTGAGGCGGCTTGCTTTGACCATTGGTTGGGGTATACCAACGGCCGCACGCATATTAACAATGGAAGAAAAAGCCACCGCAAACTGTACACTTAGAGAAACGCCTTCATTAGGTTTTTTGGTACGTTTGTCTTTTGCTAGCACTTGACCAACAATAATTTCGTAGGTTTTTCCTTGTTGCAAGTTGGGCCGGCCACGCCATTGCACCCGAAATGTTTGCTTTCCATAGGGTTTTAG
>JBMZDT010000276.1:0-3865 GCA_049614505.1 Leucothrix sp. | reverse complement strand
GATTATTGCGTCTTAGCAAGGTTTTTGCCCGTCATCTCTTGCGGCTGCGGCAGCTCCATCAGGTGCAATAACGTTGGCGCAAGGTCACATAGCGCACCGTCATCCAACGTCAATGTGGCTTTGCGTTTCTCATCAGGCTTGAGTTGTTCAGCTAAGGTAATAAACATCAAGTGATAGGAGCCAGGCTTGAGTACAACGGTTTCACCAGCGGGAATTTCCAAGCCGTTTTCTAGCTCAGCCATTTTCATAATGCCATCTGTCATTGACATTTCATGGATCTCAAGTGTCTTGGAGAAGCTAGATTCGCCAGAAATAAGCGTATCTGCTGCTGTGCCGTTGTTAATAATGGTCATAAAACCGCCACCTACAGGGGCTAATGGCGGTGTGCTACGCGCATAGGGTGATTCAATGACTAGATCGCCGACAGTAAAAGAGTCAGCGGTCGCAGTATTGATCAGTCCAAGTAACAGGCAGGTTAATAGTGCTTTCATGATAACTTCCTAAAGGTTTAAAAAACAGTACAGCTCAGAGTGACGCGATTGCCACCCTGAGAGAGAATTGGATTTGTTGTTAAGGTGTTTAGTGTTGACTCACCCAGCCTTCGATTGTTCCGAGGGTTGAGCTTAGGTGAAGTCTTTGAGGTTGATGTCAAGATTAACCACATCAGCCTTGCTTGGGTTATTGCCTGCGGCTAAAATTTTCCGGCCCAAAGTGTAGGCTATCGGGTCGTTCATCGCATCGACAGCCAGTAATTTTTCATTATTATAATACCAAACGGACTGCGAGCCATCACGTTTTCCAGGGCGTGTTACGGTGTCGGTGTAGCCTAAATTGAGCCCTGCGATTTGTAGCTTAGTTTTGAATTGGTCTGACCAGAACCAAGGAATGGGTTGGTAAGTGACAGCTTGCCCAAGCATATGTTCAGCGGCATTTTCGGCTTGGTCAACAGCGTTTTGTACAGATTCTAAACGGATGCGTTGGCCTTGGTATTCAAAGCTGGCGCAATCACCTGCGGAGTAGATGTTGTGATCGCTGGTGCGACTTTGAAGATCTGCTGCAATACCGTTTTCAATGGCGAGCCCTGCGTCACTGGCGAGCTGCGTGTTGGGTGCAACGCCAATGCCCGTGATAACAAAATCCACGCTGATTTCACGCCCGTCATTGAGCTTGGCGGCGGCAACGCGACCGTTTTTCTCGACGAGGGCGTCTAAACCGGTATTTTCTAATAGGGTAACGCCGTTATCAGTATGCAGCGCTCTGAAGTAGTCGGAGGTGGCTGGGGCTGCTACGCGTTTTAGAATGCGATCGGCCAGCTCGATGACCGTAACCGCTAGGCCCAGTCCTGCGGCAACGGCCGCTGCTTCTAGTCCAATGTACCCGCCGCCGATAATCAAGAGTTTGCGACCAGCCTGAAACTCGGCCTTCATTTGGTCGACATCGGCTAAATTGCGCAGCGTGTAAACGCCAGGTAATCTGCCTCCTATAGCTTCAGGTAGCCAATGGGGTGTAGAGCCTGTGGCTAGTAGCAGCTTGCTGTAGTTGAGTGTATCGCCGTTGCTAAGCGAAACCGTTTGGTTTGCGCGATCAATCTGGGTGACAGTGGTATCGAGTTTTAACGTAACTTCATTGTCGTCATACCAAGACTGAGGGCGCAGTAATAAACGGTCTAATGCCATCTCACCGAGTAGGTATTTTTTGGATAATGGCGGCCGTTGATAAGGTAAATTGGGTTCTTCGCCAATCAATACAATCGGTCCGGTGTAGTCTCCACCACGAAGTTTTGCAATAAAGGAGGCTGCGGCTTGACCAGCGCCAATAATAACAATGGGGTGCGCCATAAAAAATCCTGAAACTAAACTAATATTATTACAGCTAAGATATCAGAAGTGATGGTTTTTGCGAACGGTTAGGCAGCATATTTTATTCATTGAATGACGCTGTGAGAAGGAGTACTTTATTTATACAAATTGCAATAACAAAGAGGACGTATAATGGCGACGAGCTTGGCATTTGATGTATATGGCACCTTGATTGATACTCATGGCGTAGTCGATGCGCTGCGCTTGCTAGTGGGTGATGATGCTCGGTTGTTTTCTCAGCAGTGGCGCGAGAAGCAGTTAGAATATTCGTTTCGGCGAGGCTTGATGGATGATTATGTTGATTTTTCCGTGTGTACCCGACAGGCATTGGACTACACCGCCGCGACAACGCACCATCTACTGACTGAAAAAGAGACAGATGGCCTAATGCAGGTCTACACGCAATTACCTGCTTTTGATGATGTGCTGGCGTGTCTTACTGAGGCGCAATCGGCAGGTGCTAGGCTATTTGCTTTTTCAAACGGGAGTTCACAGGCTGTAGAAGCATTATTACAGCACGCGGGCATTCGCGATTTCTTTGAAGGTGTCATTAGCGTTGAGGGGGTAAAAACCTTTAAGCCTAATCCTCGGGTGTATGATCATTTCGTTGAGGCAACACACAGTGACCTAAACGATTGCTGTTTGGTATCAAGTAATTCGTTTGATGTACTGGGTGCTTTAAATGCTAACTGGCGAGCCGTTTGGGTGCAACGGGATTCACACGTGCAATTTGACCCATGGGGAGTGCAGCCGACGGCCACTGTGGATCGTTTAACCTCGCTTCATCAAGTGCTTAGCGCAGCCTCTTAATGCCGACTATTTTCCGATTGTCAGTTAAACACTACCGTAATCCTTTGCTTAGCTTTTAAGCGGTGAAAGACTTGCCTAAG
This sequence comes from Leucothrix sp., assembly GCA_049614505.1. Lineage (GTDB taxonomy): Bacteria > Pseudomonadota > Gammaproteobacteria > Thiotrichales > Thiotrichaceae > Leucothrix. The sequence goes on along the minus strand of JBMZDT010000276.1, from coordinate 1,116 downwards.
CTGGTTTTATACGCCTCAACTCTGGTTCATCAATGAGAAAATAATCTCGAATGAGAGGGAGTTGTTAACCAGTAAAGCCAGCAAAAGGAGTGTGTCTTGGGCTTTTCATTGGAAAATATTGTTGATGATTCTATGTCGTACGCGGCCCCTGATCGTGCGTTTATTAGTTCCGTGTCGGGGATGGTGCATGGCTTTCCTTGGGAGCGATTTGAGCATTTTTTTGAATCGAGACCGCTGATTCAAGCCAGTGCAACTGACCAAGTGTTTTTGTTGAGGGTGTTGGCGGTTCAAGAGCTGCTGTGCTTGGATGACGACAGTGTGTTGCGATGGTTAAAAAACCAAATGTATCTACTAGCTTTTCTATCGCCAGGGTTTAAGCCAAAAGTGCCTACTAAGGCGTTGCTGAATAGTTTTCGCGACAAACTACAAGACGCCAATCTACTAGAGCCCTTTCGAACGCGTTGCGAGAATATTATTTTAAAGCAAAATAGTGTTGCAACGAGCGGTGTTGAAAGTGGCAATTACATGGAGGCCTTTGCCCCCTCAGCAGCAGATTTATCAGACAGTGGCATGCTAGATGATGAAATCAATGCCGTTGATAATCTGCCGGATATTTTGCTGGAAGATAAGTGGGTGATTTGCCCACAATGTGAGAGCTCGGCACTGCATCAGGTAGAACCTGATGAGGTGGGCGCAGCGCCAAAGGCGAGCTGTGAGCATTGTGGTCATCAGTTTAATGTCTGATTAGATTTAAGCTTTATTGGTTTCGTAATGATTGCTAGGTATGGTGGCGCGTTTTGTTTTAGGTGTCACAAATGAGTCAGCCACTAGGCAGTTTGCAGGGTAAAGTCGCATTAGTTACTGGTGCGGCGAAGCGTATTGGTGCTGAAATAGCGAGATCACTTCATGCAGAAGGGGCAACGGTGGTGGTGCACTATGGTCGTTCTGCTGACGCTGCTAAGGCGCTGGTCGATGAATTAAATGCGTTGCGCAGTGACTCATGCCACAGCTACTCCGTACTGCTAGGGGATATTGATGGTTTGTCTGGCATGATAGCCGCAGTAATATCATTAACCGGGCGTTTGGATATTTTGGTCAATAATGCCTCTAGCTTTT
>JBMZDT010000275.1:0-3868 GCA_049614505.1 Leucothrix sp. | reverse complement strand
ACACCTGACAGTCAAGTCAAACCTGCTGAGCCAGTCGCTGAAAGTAAACCAGCAACACCAGAGAAAACAACCCAACCCGCTCAACCAGAGCCAGTTAAAGAAACTGTATCAGCAGCTCCAAAAGAGCCTGCAAAGACAGAACCAGCTGAAGAAGAAAAGAAACCGACACTAGTGGTTAATAAAACAAAGCCTGAAGATAAGCTAGACAGTAATGGCCTACCGTTAGATCCTAAGGCACGCAGAGCTGCGGTTGCCGCTAAAGCGCGTGCTGAAGCTGCTGCAATCTTCAAAAAACGCCCTTCCAGGGCAAAGCCTACTCCTCCGCCTGAGCCGGTAAAAGCAGCAGAACCTGCTAAACCTGCTGCAAAGCCCGCAGAAACGAAGCCCGCTAAACCAGCAGAAAAAGCCAAGAAAAAACCTTTCCAAGGTCGCGGTGGTGCTCCAGGGACACTGCATGCAAAGAATGGTCGTGGCTCTAACCGAAAAGTTAAAGGCAAACGTGGGCACCAGCAGCGCGCCAAGAATATCGTTGATCAGTCAACCGACCATGGTTTTGAGATGCCAACAGAACCTGTTATCAGGGAAGTTGAAATTCCAGAAACTATTGTGGTGTCTGAGCTAGCCCAAAAGCTAGCCATTAAAGGGGCGGATATTATTCGTACCATGATGGGTATGGGTGTCATGGCCACCATCAACCAAGCACTGGATCAAGACACTGCGATCTTAATCGTTGAAGAGATGGGTCACAAAGGCAAGCCAGCCAAAGCTGAAGATGAAGAAGCTCAGGTTGCTGATTTGATTGACAACATTGGTGACTACGAAACACATGGTCGCCCACCAGTTGTTACTATCATGGGTCACGTTGACCATGGTAAAACGTCTCTGCTTGACTACATTCGTTCTACACGCGTTGCATCAGGCGAAGCAGGTGGTATTACCCAGCATATCGGTGCTTACCACGTTGAAACTGACAATGGCATTATTTCGTTCTTAGATACACCAGGTCACGCCGCCTTTACCGCGATGCGTGCGCGGGGTGCTAAGGCAACGGACGTTGTTATCATTGTTGTCGCAGCAGATGACGGTGTAATGCCTCAAACTAGAGAAGCCATTGATCATACTCGTGCTTCTGGCGTACCGCTTATTGTTGCCATCAACAAGATCGATAAAGAAGATGCTGATCCAGAAAGAGTACGAACTGAGCTGTCTAACTTTGGCGTAATATCTGAAGACTGGGGCGGTGAAGACCTATTTGTTAAGGTTTCTGCCAAAACCGGTGAAGGTGTTCCTGAACTAATGGAATCCATCCTGCTCGTTTCAGAACTACTTGAGCTTAAAGCGCGTACCGATGGCCCTGCTCAAGGCTTAGTCATCGAGTCACGCCTTGAAAAAGGAAAAGGTGCCGTATCAACCGTACTTGTTCAGCAAGGAACATTAAAGCGTGGCGACATGCTACTCGCTGGTTCTGAGTACGGACGCATTCGTGCCATGATTGATGAAGATGGTAAGCCAATCGAAACCGCTGGCCCCTCTATTCCGGTAGAAGTCATGGGGCTATCGGGAACACCTTCTGCCGGTGAAGCCGTGATGGTCATGGAGAATGAGCGTAAAGCACGTGAAATCTCTGAAATGCGTCATAACAAAGAGCGTGAAACACGCTTTGCTGCTCAACAAGCGGCTAAGCTGGATGAAATGTTCTCTAAGATGCGCGATGGTGAAAAGTCGACCTTGAATGTACTGCTTAAAGCGGACGTTCATGGAAGTCTTGAGGCGATCAAAGATTCACTACAGAAAATTTCAACGGATGAGGTAGCCGTTAAGCTGGTATCTTCAGGTGTTGGTGGCATTAGTGAAACAGATATCTCGCTAGCACAAGCATCTGATGCCGTGGTGATGGGCTTTAATGTCCGTGCAGATGCCAGTGCTCGTCGCATTGCTTCTGAGTCAGGTATCGAAGTGCGCTACTACAGCATTATCTACGAACTAATCGATGATGTTCGTGATGCGCTGAGTGGCCTACTGAAGCCGGAACTGCGTGAAGAAATGACAGGTCTGGCTGAAGTTAAAGGCGTCTTTAAAGGCTCTGGCTTTGGTGCTATTGCAGGTTGCTTGGTCACAGAAGGTGTGGTCAAACGCGGCAATCCAATTCGTGTCTTACGTAACAATGTTGTTATCTTTGAAGGTGAGTTAGAGTCTCTACGCCGCCATCAAGATGATGTACAAGAAGTTCGTATGGGTACAGAATGTGGTATTGGTGTTAAGAACTATGATGATGTTCAAACGGGTGACCAGATCGAGATCTATACTCGTACCGTCATCCAACGGACTCTGGATAAGTAAATGCCAAACGATTTTTCCCGTACTGACCGCATTGCCGAGCAGATTAAACGTGAATTAGCCACGCTGATTCGTAACCATGTCAAAGATCCTCAGATCGGCATGGTTGCGATTCTTGATGTCAAGGTTACAAAAGATCTAGCACATGCGAAGGTCTTTTTTGACACAATGGACGCAGAATCAAGCAAAGAAAGTGAGCAAGGCTTGAATCGTGCGGCTGGTTTTTTACGTCGTGAACTTGGTCGTGCCGTTAAGCTACGTGCGACACCCTCATTGAAGTTCATCTATGATGATACAGAGCTGAGAGCAAACACACTTTCTCATCTAATCGACAAAGCTGTCGCCTCTGATAAAGGGTCAGCTAATGATCCTACCGATACTTAAGACACCTGAATGCCTAAACCAAAAACGGGTATGCCACTGGATGGCATCGTACTGATTGATAAGCCGTTGGGGCTGAGCTCCAACGCTGCTTTACAAAAAGCCAAACACATATTTAATGCCCGTAAGGCAGGTCACACAGGTAGTTTAGACCCGTTAGCAACGGGCGTTTTACCCATTTGCTTTGGTGAAGCCACCAAAATTTCTGCTTTCCTCCTCGACTCAGATAAACGCTACACCACTACTATCCAACTCGGCCAAGTACGTAGCACAGGTGATATGGAGGGGGAAGTGATCGAAACTCGCCCTATTCCTGAGCTCAGCGATGCAATAATCGAAGGCGTACTCAACAACTTTCGTGGTGACGTGGAACAAGTGCCACCAATGCACTCCGCGCTCAAGCATGAAGGAACACCACTGTATAAGTTGGCAAGAAAAGGCATTAGCATTGAACGAAAAGTTCGTCATATTAAAATCTATGAGCTGCTTAATTTAGGCTTCACTGAAGATACGTTAACGCTGGATGTGCATTGCAGCAAAGGCACCTACATCCGAACGCTCGCGCAAGACATTGGCGAAGCCTTGGGCTGTGGTGCTCATCTTATTGACTTACGGCGAACCGAAGTTTCCCCATTTAGTGAGCACCCTATTTACACACTCGAAGCACTAACAGAATTAGTTAGCGCGGGTGATTTAAAGCAAACGCTCTTACCCATTGACTCAGCCATTCCACATTGGCCTTCACTCTCACTCACTGAAGATCAGGCAAACAACCTGTGTATGGGGCGGCGTGTTGAACATGGTGACATTCCAGATTCTGACTCGATTCGCCTGTACCGTGCCAGTGGTGTTTTTTTAGGTATTGGTCAATTACATGAATCCGGATTATTGGCTGCAAAACGTTTACTTAGAACGGATTAAGCACCCTACCGTTGTACGCTAGAAGCCGCTTTAAACCTGTGGCTAAAGCATGGTATGATGCGCCGCTTGACCCACCGCTTGGTATTAATTAACCACATCGTGCAATTAACTCTAGGCTTTGGGATTATCAATAGGTCTGTACGATGCAGATCAATAGTAGGAAAAAGACAATGTCTTTGAATGCAGAAACAAAAGCAGCAATCGTTGCTGAATACGCTATTAAAGAAGG
>JBMZDT010000274.1:0-3873 GCA_049614505.1 Leucothrix sp. | reverse complement strand
AAGGCTTAATGGCAACCATCGGTGCATCGCTTGACTCAGTCAAGGACGGCGAGGTGTGTATCAGTTTGCCTTTCTCTAAATCACTATCCCAACAACATGGCTTTGTTCACGCCGGCGCAATTACCAGCATCGTGGACAGTGCCTGTGGTTATGCTGCCTTAACCAAAGCACCTGAAGAATCTGAAGTGGTAACGGCCGAATTTAAGGTCAATTTGATGCGCCCAGCCATTGGCAAACGGTTTCTTGCCATTGGTAAGGTAGAAAATGTGGGAAAGCTGCTAACCGTCTGCACGGGCGAGGTACGCGCATTTAATGAAAAGGATGATTCATACAAAGTGGTTGCGTTAATGCAGGCCACTTTTGTCAATGTAAGCAAATGATTGGCATTTTTTTGGAAGTTACTGAGCGTCCTTCAAATCTTCATGCCATTGTTTCAACAAAAGGGCTCTTTGCTTGGTGATTGGAGTCATGAGGTCTGATACATGACCTGCTCGAATCGCTAAGAACATGTTGCCTGCTTTTTTAGCGTATATTTTATTCATTAGAGCAGAGTTCAGTGCACGCGCTTCATCTCGGTTCTTTATCCATGCTAGCTGAGCGGCCTTCAATTTACTTTTCTCTTCGCTGTTTAGCTGTGATTTCAGCTTTCCATAGTAATAATTGAGCTCTTCATCCCATTCCTTAAAATATGAGATAAAGCACGAAATAGCTCTTGATCCACCGCCAGATTCATCAAGACAGTCTTGCTGTTTTTGCTTGATGGATTCTTCAAATAAAGCCACCGTTTCAAAGCTTCGTAGGCGAAGGTTGTCATCTCCCGCCAACGCACTAGTAAACAGTAGAGAGAAAATAAGACAATAGACCAGTTTCATGTGAGGTTCCTAAATGGGTTGTAAACATCATTATAGAAGATAATTTGGCTGATAAAGTTTTAAAGGTGGAACAGGAGTGTAAATTTCTTTCCACATAAAAAAGCAGACTGCCTGTTTCCAGAAAGTCTGCTTGAGTGCTTAAGTGGATAGTAGCTTTAAGCGTTCGCTAGCTGTCCCTCTTCACGTCGAATTCGCCCTTTCTGAGTAAACCAAACGAGTGTCAGAAGGCCTAATGCTAGTAAGTAGAACCACTGCTTAGCCGGGCGGCCTTCATTTTTGATCTGGACACTTTTAATCTCCCAGTCAAAGTCGATTTTCTGCTTTTCAGCGACACCACCAAATACCAGGTTATCAACAAATAGCGTGCCATCTTCGTTTCTTAACTCAAGGCCTGCCGCATCGCGCAAGCGCGTCTCGCCGTCAGCTTGTTTACCAACCGGTAGCATAACAACCTTATCAACCGCTTTGCCTTCCAGCGTTTCGCCAGCGACTTGCACGCGTATTTGCGCATTGTCAGGCAGCTTGCCAGCAACTTCATAAATTTTATTCGCTTCAACGGTTTCCAGCTCGGGTGAAATCATGTCCATAAAGAAGCCAGGGCGGAACAGGATAAAGGTACAGAGTAAGAAGATTAAGGTCTCCCAAATCTTGTTCTTAGTCAGGAACCAGCCCTGTGTGGCTGAGGCAAATACCAGCATCGCGATGGTGGCCGAGATGACAACCAATGCAAGGTGGAAAGGCCCACGAATGCCGATCATCAATAACTCCGTGTTGAAGATAAACATGAAGGGCAGGATGCCGGTGCGGATGTCATACATAAAGCCTTGGATACCCGTCTTGATTGGGTCACCGCCAGAGATGGCCGCAGCGGCATAGGCGGCAAGCCCAACCGGTGGCGTGTCATCGGCCAAAATACCGAAGTAGAACACGAATAGATGCACAGCAATCAGTGGCACAATTAATCCAGACTGTGCACCAAGCGTTACAATAACCGGTGCCATTAAGGATGAAACTACGATGTAGTTTGCGGTCGTTGGTAATCCCATGCCTAACAACAAGCTGATGCCTGCGGTGAGGATGAGCATGATGACTAGGTTACCGCCTGAGATGAACTCAACCACCTCAGCAAGGATCAAGCCCACACCCGTTAGTGTTACAGCACCGATAATTAAGCCAGCAGCGGCAGTGGCAATACCGATTCCGATCATATTGCGTGAGCCTGCGACCATGCCTTCTTTAAAGTCGTGCCAGCCTTCACCAATGAAACGGCTGACTTGGCTTTCCCCTCTGAACATTCCTTTTAAGAATTTGTGGGTGAGCAGTACAAAGATCATGCCGAGTGATGCCCAAAATGCCGACAGTGCAGGAGAGAGGCGTTCAACCGTCAGCATCCACACCAAGACAAGCACTGGGAGTAGGAAATACAAACCTGATTTGACGATAGGGCCAATTTCTGGAAGCTCTGAAATCTCATCGCTTCGACCTAGATCAGGGTATTTAACGGCGATAAGGAGTAGGGCAATGTAAGCAATAAAGAATACGCCAGCAGAGATCCAAGGCATCATGTCGCCAGTGGCTTCTTTTAACCAACCTAATCCATAGTACATGCCCAGTGAAATGACCATCATGCCGATAATGACGGTCATAAAGGTAAACAGGCTTTGTATAAACGTCTTTTTAACGCGACGAGGCAGGCCCACCATGCCCGCTTTACAAGCTTCTAGGTGCACGATGTAAACTAAAGCAATGTAGGCGATTACCGCAGGTAAGAAGGCATGTTGGATGACTTCAATGTAAGAGATACCGACAAACTCAATCATTAAGAAAGCGGCAGCTCCCATCACGGGTGGGGTTAACTGACCATTGGTTGAGGAGGCCACTTCAACGGCTCCTGCTTTTTCAGAAGAAAACCCAACGCGCTTCATAAGTGGGATGGTAAAGGTTCCGGTGGTAACGACGTTGGCAATCGACGAGCCGGATACTAACCCTGTGAGTGCTGAAGATACGACTGCCGCCTTGGCTGGGCCGCCTTTTAAGTGACCGAGTAGCGTGAAAGCCACCCAGATGAAATAATTGCCCGCGCCCGCACGTTCAAGCAGTGACCCAAAGAGGACAAAAAGAAAGACCATACTGGTTGAAACGCCCAGTGCAATACCAAAGACGCCTTCTTGCGTGATCCATAGGTGACTCATGGCGCGGCCAAATGAAGCGCCTTTCCACGCCATTACATCAGGTGCCATGTGACCAAAGAATATGTAGGCCAAGAACACCATGGCGATAATCATTAGGGGTGGCCCCAGTGCGCGTCTGGCGGCTTCAAGCACCAATACGACCCCGATGCCTGATATGGTTAGGTCTAAGGCTGTGGGTAAGCCAGCGCGGTCGGCAAGCTCCCTGGCAAATACCCAGAGGTAGAGCGTGACAGCAATTGAAACAAAGCCCAACACCCAGTCTAACTTAGGAATATGGTCACGCGGAGAAGACTTAAAAGCCGGGTAGGCTAGAAAACCTAAGAACATCGCAAAGGCTAAGTGAATAGAGCGTGTTCCCGTGTTGTTAAGCACTGGGAGGTAGTCCGCAAACATATAGGGAAAAGGAGAAGCAATCCACAGCTGAAAGGCTGCCCAGGCGAATGCGACCCAGAACATCAGTTTGCCAACACTCCCCGCTGGATTTCTGGCCCCCGTATCCGTTTCGGCGATCATTTCTTGGAGTTTTGATTCATCTATCTCAAAACCGTCGTTCTTTGTGTCAGCCATTGATGCACTCCAGTTGCTGGGTCATTAGCTATTAAATTATTTTTGTTTTTAGAATTAAAAAAGGCGAGGGTCGAGTACCTCAATGATCACAAACTGAGTGTTTGCTGAGATGCTCTAACCTCGCCTGTCTAGCGTGGGGCAGATTACTTAATTAAGCCAGCTGCTTTGTAGTACTTCATTGCGCCAGCATGAATAGGTGCTGATAGTGAAGCTGAAACCATTTCTGTCTTCTTCAAGTTTCT